>JADFGB010000059.1 GCA_022567875.1 Bacteroidota bacterium
CGATGTGAATGTACGCAACTACATTTACGCAGCAAGAGAAACGATTTGTTATGAAAAGCCGGATATTGTAGTTCATCCGTTCCCTGGTGGACAGTACAAATACGATTTTATAAAGCTGTGCAAGGAGTGGGGCATTGAGGTTATTGTCCGGCGTGGCGAAGCGGGGATGGGTAGAGAAGAGTTTGAAAAACTTGACAAGAACCGCAGGTCAATCATTCTTGGTAATTGGGATTATTCGCCTTATGTTGACCTTGAACTTAACTGGGGTCAGGAGTTCGTTGATATAATAGTTGAGCAGGGGTACATGCCCCCGCGCAAACTGAAGGTTTGCGGGGCATTTGCTTTCGACCCGTATTTTCCACTTAACCATAAAAATTTGCGAGACGACCAACAAAGAACAGTTCTTTTTGCTACTTGTTTTTTCTTAACTCCTTTGTATCTAGTAGGCCACTCTTCTTTCCTTTCCCTTTCCTCTTCTCCCCTTCTTTCCTTCCCCCTCCTTTTCTCTCTCCCTTCCCTCTCCAAGGTCGTTTGTTTCTTGTTGGTTCACAAGTCGATCTTTTTGTGACAAAAAACCCTGATAACGAAGAAGAGCAATAACATGGCAATATTAGCACCTTCAATCTTGGCTTCAGATTTTTCAAATCTCTATCAGCAAATAAGGTTGGTTGAAATGAGTGGTGCAGATTGGATCCATTGTGATGTGATGGACGGTCACTTTGTACCTAATTTAACATTCGGTCCTATTTTAGTTGAAGCAGCTAATAAATCTACAGAATTAACTTTGGATGTTCATCTGATGATTGAAAATCCTGATAATTTTCTTGCAGAATTTTACAAAGCAGGGAGTAATTATATTACAGTTCATCAAGAAACCTGTCCGCATTTACATAGAACAGTCTCTAAAATAAAAGAACTTGGAGCAAAAGCCGGTGTTGCTTTAAATCCTTCCACTCCGTTATCAACCATTGAAGATATTGCAACAGAAATTGACCTATTATTGATAATGTCAGTTAACCCGGGTTTTGGGGGACAATCGTTTATAAATAATTCATTAAAGAAAATTGAAAATGCAGTTAAATTAAGAGAGAAAACAAACTCAAATTTCTTAATTGAGGTTGACGGCGGTATCAACAAAGACACGGCAAAAAATGTACTTGATGCTGGATGTGATGTGTTTGTAGCAGGTTCATCAATTTTTAAAACAGATAACATTGCTGCTGCAGTAGTAGAACTGAAGAAGATATTGGACAATAAGTAAAAACAAATTGCACTTAAATTTTGGTTAACCAACAATTTATTAAAGGGTGGCATTTGTCACCTTTTTTTTTTAAAGGATTCTCATTGATAGTACAAATATTAAATTTATCTCACAAAGAAGTTTTTAATAAATACAGCGTATTCTATAATATTTTTAGAGAAGTTTATCGTTTGGGTTTATTAGCAATTGAAATTAGAAAGATGACCAAAAACCTTGCATTTAAAACACAAAAAATTGTTTTAAGCGAAGGTGAGATATGTTATAAAAAAATAGATACTGATTCTGAACTATTTAGTCTTTTTTTTACTGGCTCAATAAGTGAATTATTTAATTTGGCTAGAAAAATTCTGACTCAAGGTGATGAAGAATTAGGATATTCTTTACTTAACAGTATTAACAACTATGAAGAATACGACAATAATTCTTATAAAATAGGTGATCATCTTTTTGATTTTAAAAACGCTTATGTTATGGGAATATTAAATGTAACTGAAGATTCGTTTTCTGATGGAGGAAAATATTCAAATACTACTGATGCAGTTAAACATGCTTTTCAAATGGTTGAAAAAGGAGCAGACATAATTGATATAGGTGGAGAATCAACAAAACCGGGATCTGAAAGCATTGATGTTGAGAGTGAAATAGAAAGAATAGTCCCTGTTATTAACGGAATTTTAAAAGAAAAACCAGATACATTAATATCTGTTGATACTACAAAAAGTAAAGTTGCTGAACTTTCTTTAAAAGCAGGCGCAAAAATAATTAATGATATAAATGCATATAAGACGGACCCTGATTTAATAAATATAGTTAAAAAGTATAATGCAACTTATGTTTTAATGCATATGCAGGGAACTCCAAAATATATGCAGAAAAATCCCGGCTACGTTGATGTAGTAAAAGAAATTTATGATTTTCTGTTTGAGAAATCAAAATCAATAAAAAAAATGGGAATAAAAAATCTTTTAATCGATCCCGGTATAGGGTTCGGAAAAAGGGTAGAAGATAATTTTGAAATTCTTAAAAGATTAGAAGATTTTAAATCACTTGGATATCCGATTTTAATTGGGGTCTCTAGAAAATCATTTATTAGCAAGACATTGGATTTAGATATTAATGAGCGTGATACTGCTTCGGCAATTGTTGAAGCACTTGCTGTTAGAAACGGTGCAAAAATAATTAGAACACATAATGTTGAAAACGGTGTTCAAATCTGTAAGTTATTGAATAAACTAAATTAATTTTTTATTTATATGTTTGAAGTTTTTAAAATAGGTTTTCTTACTGTAACTTTTGCCGATGTAATTGATATTGCTTTAGTTGCTTTTATATTTTATAAGGTATATACCTTTTTAAAAGGAACAATAGCAGCACAAATATTTATGGGCTTGGTTGTTGTACTTTTACTTTCTCTAATAGCTCAAGCTTTAAATTTAAGAGAATTAAGTTGGTTACTTAAACTTATAACAGATATTTGGGTCTTAGCTTTTTTAATTCTGTTCCAACCGGAAATAAGAAGATTATTGGTTATTGTAGCAAGAAATCCATTTTTTAAGATGTTTGTTAAAACAGAAAACGGAGATGCCGCTACTATAATAACTGAAGCTGCATTTCATCTTTCACAGAATCAGCATGGGGCATTAATAGTTATTATAAAATCTACCGGAATTAGAGGTTATACAGAAACAGGAGAATTAATAAACGCTAAGTTAAGTATGGATTTATTGACTAATATTTTCTTTCCTAATTCACCGCTGCACGACGGAGCAGTAATAATTAAGGGAGAAATAATAGAAGCCGCCAGATGTACACTTCCTTTATCTTTGCTTACAATTGTTGACGGTGAGTCACTTGGTATGAGGCACAGAGCCGGTGTAGGCATTACGGAACAGGCTGATGTGATGAGTGTAATAATATCTGAGGAAACAGGTAGTATATCTGTTGCGGAAAATGGGACTTTAATTAAAGGACTGTCTAAAGAAACTCTCAAAAGAAAAATTGAATCGGCATTTAAAGCACCTGTTGTTCAGGGATGGAAAGCGATTTTTTATCAATATAAAAAATCAAAGAAATAACTATTTGATATATTTTATTTTGAATTAGCATTTTAAAATCATAAAATATGTTTATGAATTTAAGGGAATAACTAAAATGAAATTAAAATATTTTTCTCATTCCGCATTTCAGATTACTAGTAATGGGGGAACGACTTTACTTATTGACCCGTTTCTTGATGATAACCCAACTTCACCTGTAAAATCTGATGATGTAGATGCTGATTTTATAATTTTAACTCACGCACACGGCGATCATATAGGTGATGCTTTTAAAATTGCAAAGAGATGTAATTCAAATTTTATTTGCACTTACGAACTGGCAAACTATTGTAAAGCAAAAGGATTTAAGGCTCACGATATGTCAATTGGCGGAGGACATAATTTTGATTTCGGTAGAGTGAAATTTACAATTGCTCATCATGGCTCACAAACACCTGAAGGTGATTATGCAGGAGAACCTGCGGGTGTGATAGTTACAATTGATAACACATCTATTTATCACACCGGTGATACCGGCTTATTTTACGATATGAAACTCATAGGCGAAATGAATAATATAGATTATATGTTACTTCCTATTGGTGATAATTATACAATGGGAATTTCTGATGCTGTTAAAGCTGTTGAACTTGTTCAACCTAAAATTGCCGTACCCATGCATTATAATACCTTCCCTGTTATTGAAACAGATCCCTATCAGTTTAAAAAGGAATTGGAAGTGAAGGGTATGAATTGTCTAATAATGAATTTTGGTGATGAAATTCAAATTTAATTATTAAACTTTTTCATTAACTTACAGATAATCTAAAATTATAATTTTATTTATAACTTGAATTGCTAAATATTAAGGATATAGTGTACTTTTAATGGCAAGAATAATTACAATTGCAAATCAAAAAGGTGGAGTGGGTAAAACTACTACAGCTATTAACTTATCATCTTGTTTAGCAGCAGCTGAAAAGAAGGTTTTACTTATAGATATTGACCCGCAGGCAAATTCTTCTTCGGGTGTCAGTGTTCACGATCATTCTCCCTCTATTTATGAAGTAATAATTGGAACAAGAGAAATTGAAGATGTAATAATCAATACTTACATGCCCTATCTTGATCTTTTACCTTCAAATATAAACTTAGTCGGTGCAGAAATTGAAATGGTTGATATGGATGGAAGAGAAAATTTGCTCGGCAAAATGTTAAAAAAAATAAGTGACAATTATGAATATATTATTATAGATTGCCCTCCGTCGTTAGGTCTGCTTACTCTTAATGCTCTTTCAACATCAAACTCTGTTTTAATTCCTGTACAATGCGAATATTTTGCTTTGGAAGGATTGGGACAACTGCTTAATACAATTAATATTGTGAAACAGCATTACAACAAAGAGCTAACTATTGAAGGAGTGCTTCTTACAATGTTTGATATCAGGCTTCGTCTCTCAAAGCAGGTTGCAGATGAAGTAAAAAAATATTTTGGCGAAAAAGTATTTAAAACAATGATTCACAGAAATGTAAAAATTTCTGAATCACCAAGTTTTGGTAAACCTATTATTCTTTATGATGCCGTCTCTACAGGTTCAAAAAATTATATGGCTTTGGCATCTGAAATATTAAAAAAATATTCTAAGATAAAAGTTAATGAGTAAATCTAAAACAGGATTGGGCAGGGGACTGGATGCATTGTTCAATCCAAAAAATCTTAATATGAATTTGGACTCTGCGCCTGACTACTCCAATGTTAAAATTGATGACGGTAACGGTGTAGACCAACTTGCTAAAATACCTGTTGATAAAGTTTCACCTAATCCTTTCCAACCAAGAATCAGTTTTGACTTAGACGCATTGGAAGAATTAAAAAAATCCATACTTCAAAATGGACTTATTCAGCCCGTTACTGTAAGAAGACTGGATGGAAATTATCAACTAATATCAGGTGAAAGAAGATTAAAAGCATGCATTGATATTGGTTACAAAGATATTCCCGCTTATATAATTAAGGTAGATTCCGATGAAACAATGCTCGCGCTTGCATTGATTGAAAACATTCAGCGTGAAAGTCTAAATGCAATAGAAACAGCAAATGCTTATAAAAGACTGATGGATGAATGTCGTCTAACACAAGAACAAATTGCTGATAAAATGGGGAAGAACAGAACGACAATCGCCAATTCAATCAGGCTGTTAAAACTTCCTGAAGAAGTACAACAAAGTATAATAAAAAATGAAATTTCTGCAGGACACGCCAGAGCAATTATAAATTTACCATCGGCAAAACTACAGCTTCTTGCATTAAGGAAAATTTTAAAAGAGGGACTTTCGGTAAGAAAGGTTGAACAACTTGCTAAGAAATTATCTTTAAACAATATTAAATCTAACAAAAAAATTTCCGTTAGAATACCTTCGACAACATCTACTAACTTAAATGATATTGAAGACAAACTGAGAAAAGTATTCGGAACAAAAGTTATGTGCAGAAGAAAAAAAGACGGAACAGGTCAGTTTGTAATTGAGTTTTATTCTAATGATGAATTTGAAAGAATATTTGAACTATTTGAAATTATTAATCAAACATATAATTAGTTTTGCACTTCTTATTTTGTTGATGCAGAATTTTATTTTTGCACAACAAACACAACCCGATGATTCGGATGAACCAAGGAATGATTCTCTTTTTGTAATGACAAAATCTCCCATGGGTGCAGTTCTTCGCAGTGCAATATTGCCAGGCTGGGGACAAATTTATAACGAATCATACTTAAAAGCACCTATCATTTGGGGAATATTTGGCGGACTTGCTGCAGGGTGGATAAATAATAACAATAAGTATAAAGAAAACAGAGACTTGTTTATTCAAACAGGTATTGAACAATTCAGAACATTGAGAGGATTTTATAGGGACCAGCGTGATCTTATTTCTATCTATGTTGGATTAACATATTTACTTAATTTAATTGATGCATATGTTGATGCGCAGTTATTCGATTTTTCGGTAGAAGAAAACCAGATTACAAATCAAACACAATTATCCATAAGAATAAGATTAAATTAATATGAGTAATACTGTTAGATGCAAAAGCTGCGGAAACGAAAATGCATTGTTCCGATTGAACTGTACAGAATGCAGCAACTATTTACGTGCAAGAGTTTGGAATATTAATCTTTGGCATAATATACGGCTTTTGATTGAATCACCTACAAAAGGATTTCAAAACATCATCTGGAGTGAACATAAAAACTTTGTAGTATTTATCATTATTTTTTCAGCAATTAAATTAATGGTTGATTCTTTTTTCCTTAAGATGGCAACCGAAAATACATTGTTCCTACAGTACAGTTTTTTTATGAGTTATTTATTAGTGCTTACGGAATTTTTAATTTTTCTATTCCTGTTTACTCTATTTGTTTGGTCTATCAATAAATTGTTTTTAATTGAAACAAGAATAAAGGATATATTTGCTATAATAATTTATTCTTTTATACCAAGTATTTTTGCATTAGTATCATTGTTCATAGTTGAAATAATTCTGTTCGG
>JADFGB010000060.1 GCA_022567875.1 Bacteroidota bacterium
AGTCATTGCTTATCTGCGTGAAAACGAGAAGAGGAAACCTTAAATTTTGCTGCAGTAATTCTTATCATAGGATATGTAATTTCGTTTGGAAGCCTTTCTTTTAGATATTTTAGATTTATAAATTCCTTATTTAATTCGTGATTAATTGTATTAATAATTTCATTGCTCAATAAATTATTGATTTCAAGTTCCGGATTCAATTCTAAAATAGATTCAACATGCATAGAAATCACTGTTTCAGACAGTTTTCTAATATTAGATATTGCGTTCAATGAATATCCATCTTTCAATAATCGTAATGTTTCATTAACGCTGGGCGGTAAGCTTTTATCTTTGTTATTTTTTTGTACAAATATTTTTATCCCTTCTATTAAATCATTCCCGACTTTATTAAACATCTTTTTAGTGAAACCATTAATATTCATCAATTCATATTCTGAAACGGGCTTTTCTTTGGCTATTCTTTTAAGTATTTCATCAGGGCAAATTAATGCAGGTTTTTGTAAAAATTTCTTTGATGTATTTTGTCTGACTATTTTTAATTGTGAATATACTTCTAAGCTTTCATTATACTTATAATCTATTTCATCAATACCCTTGTCTTCATTATCGAGTTTTGGGATTGATGTCCTTCCTTCAAGCGTAATATTTATCCTATCATTTCTTTTACCTGGTTTATGCAATAATTTATTTACATATAAATTCTCAAGCACATTTATTAACTCTTGTTTGGAAAAGTTTATGCAAGAACCGTAAAAATCCATATTAGTATATGAAGATATTTTGCTTTCTCCTTTTAAAATATTTATTAAATTATTTTCATTTAATATCTCTCCATTTTGAATTATTGCTCTAAGCATAACTTCTTTTATATAATCGAACGAAAAATCAGAAAATTTTTGTCCTTGTTTACAAACATCACATTTCCTACAAGAATAACCTGTTGTGTCTTCGCCAAAATAATTTAGTATATACTTAAACCTACATTTATTTGTAAAAACAATGCCCAACATTTTTTCAATTTTTTCTTGGCCCAATAAGTAAGCTGAATTTATTTTTTTGTAATCAATTTGTAGTCTGTCAGTACTTACTCTTTGTGTTGCCAATGTTATGTAATCACCGCTTACATTTTTATTGAATGTTAAAATACCTAGGTCATTTAATTTTTTAAGATTTTCTTTAATAAGACTTAAATTGAAGTTTAGATCCTTTGAAATATCATTTAATTTAATACCAACTGATTTATTGAAGATAACTCCACCGTATTTTTTAACGAAGTACAACAGTAATTCTTTTATACTAAAGTTGTGAGTTTTTTTAATAAATGTTTTTAACTTTTCAGGGCTGAAATTTATTTTTAGAGTTGTCTTATTATTATAATTAGATATTAATTTTATGTAGCCGCTTGACTGAAGTGTATTAAGTGTTGAATACAGCAAGCCATTGTTTAACTTTCTTTTAACACATGTATTTATAAAATCAGTGTTGATAAAAATCTCATCTTCATTTTTGGAACCGACAGCAATTTTCCCGTAATCACAAACAGCATTATAAACATCTTGAATCAATTTCTTATCAGGATTTGAATTAAGAAGGAAATAATTGTGTATGTTCATATCTGCTTTCTCATAAAGCAGGAATAGGTAAGAATCTTTACCGTCTCTTCCTGCTCTTCCTATTTCCTGATAAAAATTTTCAATTGTACTTGGAGTATTATAATGAATAATTAAGCGTATGTCCTTTTTATCAATACCCATTCCAAATGCATTAGTGGCAGCTATTATTTTTATTTTATCATTCTTAAAATCATCCTGGATTTTAATTCTTATTATAGGGTTAAGTCCGGCATGATAATAATTGCATTTTACTTTGTGTAAATTCAAATATTCAGTTATTTCTTCCGAAGATTTTCTTGAGCTTGTATAAATAATAGCCGGTGTATGGAATTGTTTAATTAGTGATAATGTTGTCTTTTTTTTCTTTGTGGTTTGAATTACATTTATATAAAGATTATCTCTTTCAAATCCTTTAACAAAAATTTTGGGATTTTTAAAATTTAATTGTTTTATAATATCATCTCTTACTTCAGGGGTTGCTGTAGCTGTAAAAGCAGAAATATGTTTGGCAGAAATATATTCGGCAAAATTTTTAATTTTTCTGTAACTTGGTCTGAAGTTATGTCCCCATTCACTTATGCAGTGTGCTTCATCCACAAAAAGATATGTAAGTGACAATTCCTTTATTCTTTTTACAAATTCTCTGTTCTCTAATCTTTCCGGAGAAACTAATAATATCTTCAACTTACCGTATGCAATCTTCTGCATTACAATTTCATATTCCTTGTAACCCATTGTACTGTTTACAAACCCGGCAATCTCTTCCACTTTATTTAAAGAATCAACTTGATCTTTCATTAATGCAATTAGCGGAGATATAATAATAGAAAAATTACTTGAAACTATAGAAGGGATTTGATAACAAATAGATTTGCCTGCCCCTGTAGGAAGTACAGCTAAAACATTGTTCCCATTTAAAATATTTTTTATAATTTCCTGTTGATTCGGTTTGAAAGAGGAATATCCAAAATATTTTTTTAATGCTTGTAATGGTGTCATTTATTTAAGTATGAAAATAATAGATCAAAAAATATTTTTTAAGTTATAAAAAATTGCTGAAAGTTTTTAGTATTTCAGAATTTTCACATTCACATTATTTAAAATGTAAAGAAATTATTTTTCCGTTTTTAAACTAACCATTATTATTAAAATTTCTTATCTTAATTAATAATTCACCCAGAGTTTTATATGAGTATTGAAATATTTTTACTTTCATTCATTCCATTATTTGTTGCTATAAATATAGTCGGTGTAACACCTCTCTTTATAGGTTATATTGAAGGGTTGGATAAACATGATATAAAAAAATTAGTGAGGGATGCAATAATAACTGCATTTTTTGTTGCAGTTATTTTTTTATTAACCGGTAAGTTAATCTTCAATTTTTTAGGTATTACAATAAATGATTTTAAAATTGCCGGCGGAGTTATACTTCTTGTTCTTGCAATAACTGATATTTTGTCAGTAGGCGAACGAAGAAGAGACCCCGGAAAAAACGTTGGTGTAGTTCCCCTTGGAATTCCGCTTATAATGGGACCAGCAGGATTAACAACAATCATAATGCTAGTAGATAACTTCGGTTATTTAGCAACAATATTATCTTTAATATTAAATTTTATTATAGTTTGGATAATATTAGCTAATGCAAATTTATTTATAAAAATAATTGGAGAGGGTGGAGCTAAAGCTTTTGCTAAAGTTGCTTCATTATTTATGGCAGCAATAGCTGTCATGATGATAAGAGTAGGTATTTTAGGAATTATTAGTTCATTCAATAATTGATGTTTCAACGTAAATTTATAAATGTTAAAAATTTATAAAATATGTATTTAGGTATTAGTAGAAAATCTGCATTAATCACAGCTGCAAGCAAGGGAATAGGAAGGGCTATTGCCGAAGAATTTGTAGCTGAGGGAGTTAAAGTTGCAATTTGTTCAAGGAACAAAGAACACCTATTGAAAACTTCGGATGAAATAAAAAATAAATTTGGAGTAGAAGTTCTTTGGTGTGTTTGTGATTTGAGTAAGAGAAAAGATATTGAAAATACTATTAATGTCGTTAACAAGGAATTTGATGGTATTGATATTCTTGTAAATAACTGCGGTGGTCCGCCTCAGGGTAATTTCCAAGATTTTGAAGAAGATGATTGGCAAAATGCAATAGATCAAGTTTTTTTAAGTGCAATAACTGCAACTAAACTTGTTGTTCCCAAAATGATGGAGAAAGAATGGGGCAGAATAATAAACATTACTTCTATTACAGTTAAACAGCCTGTTGATGATTTAATTCTTTCCAATGCAATAAGAACAGGATTAGTCGGACTAACTAAATCCCTAAGTAATGAATTAGGGAAATATAATATTACTGTTAATAATGTTGCTCCTGGTTACACACTTACTAACCGTGTATATGAAATAGCTGTAAGCAAAGCTAAAGAAATGAATACCTCACACGAAGAAATATTATTTGAGATTGCAAAAAGTATACCAATGAACAGACTTGCAGCACCTGAAGAGATTGCAACCCTAGTTGTCTTTTTAGCTTCAATGAAAGCAAGTTATATTACAGGCTGTACTATACCGGTTGACGGTGGTTTTGTAAAAGGCATTTAATAATTATTATTTATTATTTTATATTTTCTTCAATAAATTTACTGATAGAAGAAACACCTTTACCCTTTAATTTCTTAAATATTTTCTTATACAATCCTTCACTATCAAATACTTCTTTATATCTCAAACTGATTTTATATTCGTAACCTTTTAATTTAAAAGACAATCCGTGTTTATGAGCATCAATCCCTGAAATTATATATTGCAATTTGGTTTTGAAGTCTTCATAAATGTAAAAATATTTTTTTGAGTTTTTCATATCCAAGGCTTTTGTTATACTTGTAAACACAAACGTTCCGTCTTTATTTATTTTAGAATAAGAAACTTGTAATGTAAAATTGGTTTTATCTAATTTATTATTATAAATAACAAGAGCTTTATTTCTACCGTATTTATTTGTATATGCAAAAACATTTCTTTCAAATTTTCCATTCTTTAAAATTGATGAGAAATATTCAAAGTTTTTTACTCCGCTAAATAATTTTCTCATTTTCATCAAAGGAAATATTTCATATTTGTGCCGGTTTAGAAATCCTTCATCTACTATTTCATTATCGCGTGGTTTGTCATACTCCATTCCGTATTTTTCATAAAAACCTTCAATCTGACCATGAGCAAAAAGGGGTAATCCGGGTAAGGTAAGCATCATTACAGTTATGCCAAGATATTTATCCCCCTTTCCAAATTTATCTATCACGGGCTCTTCATCAGGATTGCTCAAATAATTTACAAATCTTTTCAAAATATTAGGATTTTCATTTAATATATCTTTAATCATTTGATGATAATCTTCGTTCTTCTCTTGTAGCAGATTATTCATAAAAGCACTGTTGTAAACTCTGTTCATTCCAAGTTCTTTAATAAAATACCACTCAGTCATCCAGTAAGTCTCTGCAAAAAGGAAGATGTCTTTTTTGCTTTTTTTAATTTCATCTGTCAGATCCTTCCAGAATTCGTTTGGGTATTTTTTATTAAAATCTTTTTCTTCCAGTATTTCCATATATCTTGACGGTACTGAAGATGATTCAAATGTTTTCGGATACCACAATCTTGCAAAATGATATTTTGTCAGCATCATTGCTGCATCAATTCTTACGATTGGAAAAAGCCTGCCAATTTTTTTTATTTGATTGATTAATGCACGGCGTACTTTAGCTTTTGTTAAATCAAGTTGTGCAGTATCGTTCCAAGGCATATTAGTACCATCGTTGCCGTGGTAGATATATCTAATTTTTCCTGTTTTCTTTTCTTTAAACTGAAATACAACGGCAGCATCTTTCCTGGAATAATATCCGTCTTCAATTTTTATTCCGTAATCTTTATTGCTTGATAAATTTTTACCAGCAAAAGAATAATTATTGAAAGGTAGTGTCTCTGTTTGTATAAAATAATCAGGATGTTTGAACAGCAAATCTGAAGTAATGCCTGTATGATTTGGTACGAAATCGCAGGCTAATTTAATACCGAATATTTCAGCTCTTTTAGATAAATTTAATAAAGCCTTTTGTCCCCCCAAATTTTCAGCTATTTTATAATCATAAATTGAATATGCAGAAGAAACACAATTAAAATTACCTGTTAATTCTTTAATCCTTTTTGATGCTTTACTTCTTTCCCAAATTCCTATTAGCCAAAGTGCATTAAAATTTCTAGAGGCAATTTCTTTTAATTCTTCGTTTGGGATTTGGTCTAATCTTTTAATTACTTTATTATATTTTTCACTTAATTGATTCAGCCAGACAAGTGTGTGCTTTGTCAGAATAATAGTATTATTCATCCAGGCTTTGTCTTTTGAAAAATTAAGCACTTTTCTATTTAATCTTTTTTTCATCGAATCAATAAAATTTTGAATTTTGATTTTAAAGTTAATTATAATAATTATTATTACATCGAATAAGATATTTCATAATTGATATTCGTTCAATATTGAGGTAATTTTAAATTTAGTTTTTAAATTAAAACCAATGACAAATACCCCCTTAATGCAACAATATAGTAAGATTAAGAAGGAAAATCCTGATTCCGTCCTGTTGTTTAGAATGGGGGATTTTTTTGAGACTTTTGAAGAAGACGCCAAAATTGCATCAAAAGTTTTGGGAATTACGCTTACAAAAAGATCTAACGGTGCAGCAGGTGAAGTACCGATTGCCGGATTTCCCTACCACGCAATTGATAATTATCTGCCAAAACTAATTAGAGCAGGTTACAGGGTTGCAGTTTGCGAGCAGGTTGAAAATCCAAAATTTGCCAAAGGAATTGTTAAAAGGGAAGTAATTGAAATTGTAACACCCGGAGTTAATTTTTATGATAAACTTCTTGATCATAAAAAAAACAATTACCTGATGGGAATTTGTATTAAGGATGATTGTGCCGGGGTTTCGTTTTGTGATATATCCACCGGAGAATTTTATGCTTACGAAATTCCTTCTGAACAAGTCCAGCAGCAGATAGAATCTATTTGTCCTTCAGAAATATTAGTTCAAAAAAAAGATCAAGATTTAATAACTAGTATTATCAATA
>JADFGB010000061.1 GCA_022567875.1 Bacteroidota bacterium
AAAAGTCAGGTAGAAAACCAAACCCTGGATAATGGGAATGGTAAATACAACAAGCTAAAAAACCTTGAAGCAATTTTAGATGTTGTAAAAAGCATTAATAGCACTTTGATATTAGAAAATGTATTAGAGGTTGTATTAAAAAATGCTATAAAAATATCTAAAACAGAGAGAGGATTCATTGTTCTTAAAAATTCATTTGATAAACTTGAGTATAAATTAGGATTGGATGCAGGGGGTAATAATTTAACTGAAGCTATGTTTCAGATAAGTACTACTGTAGTTGAAAACGTTTTTTTTAACGGGCAGTCTAAATTTATAGAAGGTGCTCAAAGTGACACCAACCTGGATTCAAGTAAAAGTATTTTAAACTTGGAATTACAAACAATACTTTGCTCACCATTGTTAACTGAAGAAAAAAAAATAGGAGTAATTTATGTAGACAGTACAATAATTCATAAAATTAAAGACCAAAATATAACCGATACATTTGAAGTCTTAGCAGGACAAGCAGCAACAGCAATTAGAAATGCTCAATTATATAACGGACAAATTTCTGCATATAACGCTTTAAATGAAGCTAATATTCAATTAATACAAGCTGAAAGAAAAACATTAAAATCAAGCATAGACTCTGAAATAGGGAACGAACTTCAAGGGCTTGTTCATATGGCTTTGCTTGAAATTGAAAGTTTGTACAGACAAATTGAAAAAAGTGAAGATGAGGTTGAAGATAAAACAATTGGGAAAAAATCTATTTTATTCGATAGACTAAAATTAAAATCTAAAGTTGCTATTGACAGCATTAGAACTATACAGAAATATGCACACGCTTTGTTGGAATCTTCTGCGCTGACTTTAAACACAGAAAGCGGCGATCTTAACGAAACTATTGAATCTGTTATTAGATACACATCACCAATGAAGAAATTTTCACAGGTAACTTTTAACAATGAGTTTAATAAAATTCCGATTTGTAAATATGACTCGGAGCAAATTGAACATTTATTGGTCCATATTTTCTCTAATTCTGCAGAAGCCAAACCTGATGTAACAATTACTGTAAAAACATTTACTGAAGGGAATACAATAAATATAATCGTTGCAGATAACGGTCCTGGTATTCCCAAAGATAAATTGGACCATCTATTTAAATTACCCACTCAAATTGATGCAGGCTACGGATTATTCCTTTGTAAAAGTATAATGGACAGGCACAATGGAGAGCTAAAATTAATTGATTCGGATCAAGGAACTGCGATGCAGATATCATTGCTAAATAATATATAATGAGTGAAAATATTACTAAGTATTTTGATATTTTATATAATTCAATTCATTTTCCAATACAGGTGGTTAATGAGTCCGGAGAAATTATTTATTTAAACCAGGCATTTGCCCTCCAATGGAATACTAATATCCAAGAGTTATCAGGATATTCTGTTTTTAAAGATATTGAATTGAAAAGAAACGGAATATTGGAAATAATAAAAGGTATTTTTTCAAAAAAGAATCAAAAATTTGTGGATAACTATTCCGATAATCTTCTAAAGGAAAAAGACATTACAGTTCCTTTCTTACGTACTAAGATGTTTTATATTTCTTTAGAATCAGAAGTATTTATTGTGATGTTTCACGAAGATAAAACAGAATCCGTGCTTGCCCAAAAAGAAGTTACTACTGCAATTGACAACACAAAAGAATTAGAAAGATTAAAAGATACTTTTCTAAGTGTGTTATCTCACGAACTTAGAACACCGCTAAATGTAATTCTTGGTTATGCTTCACTTATTAAGGAAAGTTTACAAGATAAAATAGACCCTGATGATAAAATTTATCTTGATAATCTTCAGAGTGGAAGCGAGAGACTTTTTAAAAGTTTATCACAAATGCTTGACTTTGCTCAGCTTGAGTCTGGTTCATACAAAATAAATATGGAAGTAGTCGATTTAATTTCTACTCTTAAAGAAAGTATAAATTCAGTTACAAAAAATGCAAATGAAAAAAGCTTAGATATAAAAACCAATTTAAGTGAATCACCTATATATGTTGAAGTAGATATTCAATGTTTGCAAAATGTAATGGAAAATCTTCTGGAAAATGCTCTAAAATTTACGAAGAAAGGATTTGTTGAAATTGAAACCATAACTCTGACTGAAAAAGATTTGGTGTTGGTTAAAGTAAAAGATTCAGGTATAGGTATATCAGCAGAATATGTGGAGCATTTATTTAGACCTTTCAGCCAGGAAGATTTAGAGATTGGAAGAACTTATGAAGGAAACGGACTTGGGCTTGCTTTAACTAAAAGATACGTCGAAAAAATGGGCGGTTCTTTGTTGGTTGACAGTATAAAAGGTGTGGGTTCTACATTTACTTTCACTATTCCACTATCAAAGAAGGAAATAAAGGTAGAAAAAGAAAAGAAAAGTAAGGAAGTTGTTAAAGAAACAATACCTAAAATATTTATGGTTGATGATTCCGGAGATTCTCCAGAATTACTGAATGCTTTTTTAAAAAAGAGTTACTCAATTGATTCTTACACATTCAGAGAATTTAACTTAGATGATTTAAAGAACGATGATTATAAAATCATTATATTCGATGTAAATCCTCATAGGTGGGAACAAGGGCTTTTAATTTGCAAAGATATAAAGAAAAATGATCCGTTTAAAAGGCCCATTGTTGTTCTTTCAAGTGAATTTGTAGAAACTAAATATCAACGCTTTTTAGAAGCGGGCGCGGATAAATTTTTAATAAAACCTTTCACAAAAGAAAAATTTTTAGCTTCACTAAGCGAACTAGTGAACTAAATTTAGTCACAATATTATTATTCAATTTTTCACTTCAACTTTAAAAACAAATTAGTTTTAGTTAACTTTTTATTCATTAAAACATAATTTGAACAACTCATACATGAATGGTACAAAATATAAAATAAAAGAAGCATTTCAAAAATGGTTTAACGAAATTTATATTCCCTTCACAAAAAAAAGACCGGAGCGAAGAGAAAAATTTGAAACCGTTTCATTCGAAAAGGTTGATCCTCTTTACTCATTTAATGAAGATAAAAACAAAAATTTTTTAGATGATATTTCTTTCCCTGGTGTTTATCCTTATACACGAGGTGTGCAGCCAACAATGTATCGGGGTAAATTGTGGACAATGAGACAATACGCAGGATTTGGAACGGCAAAAGAATCAAATGAACGATATAGATACTTGCTTTCCCAAGGTACAACAGGACTTTCAGTCGCTTTTGATTTACCCACACAAATTGGTTATGATAGTGATTCTGATTTTGCTATTGGAGAAGTTGGTAAGGTAGGTGTTGCTATAGACACACTTGCCGATATGGAAATTCTTTTTGAGAAAATACCGCTTGATAAAATATCTACATCAATGACTATTAATGCATCGGCAGCAGTTATACTTTCAATGTACATGGTTGTAGCTGAAAAAAACGGTGTTTCATTAAATCAAATAATTGGTACAATTCAGAATGATATTTTAAAGGAATATATAGCACGGGGTACATATATATTTCCGCCGAAACCCTCTATGCGTATTATTACGGATATGATTGAGTTTGGTGCAAAAAAAATTCCTAAATGGAACACAATTTCAATTTCGGGTTATCATATAAGAGAAGCGGGTTCTACAGCGGCTCAAGAAGTTGGCTTTACACTTGCAAACGGAATTACTTATGTGGAAGCAGCAATAAAAGTTGGATTGAATGTTGACGATTTTGCCGGACAATTATCTTTTTTCTTTAATTCGCATAATGATTTGTTAGAAGAAGTAGCTAAATTTAGAGCAGCCCGCAGGTTGTGGGCAAAAATTATGAAAGAAAGATTTAATGCTAAAAAAGATCGTTCAATGATGTTAAGATTCCATACACAAACTGCAGGTTCCACTTTAACGGCTCAGCAGATTGACAACAACATTGCAAGAGTTACTATTCAAACATTAGCCGCTGTTTTAGGCGGAACTCAAAGTCTACACACAAATTCAAAAGACGAAGCACTTGCCCTACCCTCAGAAGATTCAGTAAGAACTGCTTTACGTACTCAACAAATTGTAGCTCATGAAAGTGGTGTTGTAAATACAATAGATCCACTTGCAGGTTCCTATTATGTGGAAGAAATGACCGATCAGATAGAGAGAAAAGCAAAAGAGTATATTGAAAAAATTGATTCTCTGGGGGGGGTGATTCCGGCAATCGAAACAGGCTACATTCAGGGGGAAATACAAAAGGCTGCTTATGATTATGAAAAAGAAATAGAAGACGGCAGCCGCATAATTGTAGGCGTAAATAAATTTACTGTTGATGAAGTCGCAAAGCCCGAACTCCTGAAAATAAATGAAAAAGTTCAGAAAGATCAGATAAAATTTCTAACTTCTATAAAAGAAAAAAGAGATAACAATGCTGTGGATGAAAAATTATCCGCGTTAAAAAAAGCCGCACAAAGTGATGATAATCTAATGCCGTTTATTATTGATTCAGTAAAAGTTTATACAAGTATAGGGGAAATTTGTGATACGTTAAGAGATGTATTTGGTGAATATAAAGAGAATGTTATTATTTAATATTCAAATTAAACAGGTATAAAATGGAAATACAAAAGATTGAACATATAGGAATTGCCGTTAAAGATTTAAACAAATCAATCAAGTTTTATGAAGATGTACTTGGCTTAAAATGCTACAAAATTGAAGAGGTAAAGAATCAAAAAGTAAAAACTGCATTCTTTAAAGTAGGCAATACTAAAATTGAATTATTAGAATCCACTGATAACGAAGGACCGATAGGAAAATTTATTGAAAAAAGAGGTGAGGGTTTACACCACATTGCATTTGGTGTCTATGATTTAAAATTATCTTTAGCCGAGCTGTCTGATAAAAACATAAAATTGATTGATGATAAACCACAAGAAGGCGCAGATAATTTAGACATTGCTTTTATCAACCCAAAAGCTGCAAACGGTGTTTTAACGGAATTATGCGAAGCTAAAAAATGAACAAAAATAAATTAGTCGCTGTATGGAAAAATACTTTAAAAGAAAAAATATTTATTAAGGAATTAATAATTACTATAATATTCTTTGTTCTAATATCCGGTATTTTTACAAGCTTTTTAACTTACAATGAAACGCGTACAGGCTTTACATTGCATGACCCAATTTTACAGTTACTTTTCCCAGTTGAATTAACCGTTATAATATTTATATTAATTTACGCTTCAGTTTTTACCGCATTAATCATTCTACTTTACAATCCATCTCGATTATTATTTACACTTCAAGTTTATAGTCTTGTTTTAATAATAAGAATGTTACTGATGTATCTGATGCCGCTTAATCCACCTGAGGGTTTACTTCCTTTGCAAGATCCTTTTGTGGAGTTATTCGGAACAGGGGAAACACTTTCTCGAGATCTTTTTTTCTCCGGACACGTTGCAACACTCTTTATGCTGTTCCTTGTGTTTGATAAGAAAATTTACAAATCATTTTTTTTAGCCTCTACTATACTTGTTGGTACAGCTTTACTTTTCCAACATGTTCACTATACAATTGATGTAATAACTGCCCCTTTCTTTGTTTATGCATCATACAAAATAGTTTTTAATTTTAAGCAAAAATTAAAACTTGCTTGCTGCAAGCAGAGCTGAATACTGATGACCGAAAAAGAAAAAATATACCAATTAAAAAAAAATGTTTCATCTGATTTTAATAAATTTGAAGAATTCTCTTTGATAAAGGATCCTGATATAAACACATTAGAAGAATTTAAATTATTCCTAACAGAAAAATTATCTGATTTAATGGTTAAAAATTTTGATGAAGTGATAGATATTTTATATCAAATAGATATAAATGAAATTAAAGTCAGAGATGTAATGCAATCAAAAAATAATTATAAAGCATCTCTTCTTGCAGATTTAATAATTGAAAGGCAGTTGCAAAAAATTAAAACAAGGGGAAAATATAAACGAAATAGTACAACAGATTTACTTGAAGGAATTTAAATAATAATTGTTATTTTTAACCAATTTTGTTAAATTGGTTTTTGTTCTTCCTGCTCTGATATAGTTTTTTTTGAATTTTATAATAACCCTGGGGGTTTTATGTTTAAATTTCGAATACTCTTTAGTGCATTCTTTTTACTAACTTTTCTTTTTTTTACAGATACTTTATTTGCACAATTATTAACTGAAGAATTTAGTTATACAATTGGTCAAGCTCTTACAGCAAATGGATGGACTGCTTATGATGCTTCAGGTTCAAACCCAGTATTAGTTGCTTCAGGAAGTTTGAGTTATACAAATTATCCATCTTCTGGAACGGGTAATTCAACAAATGTAATTGGAACTTCGGGAAGTCGTGAAGATGTTAAAAAAACATTTAACTCTCAAACGTCAGGTTCTGTTTATGATTCTTTCCTTGTTAATTTTAGTTCAGCTACTACAGCTACGGATGGAGATTATTTCTTTGGTTTTTTTACTTCAATAAAAGCAAGTGGCATTCCATTTATCAAAAGCGTTATATCAGGACGAAATTCGTCATCTCCATTTTTACAAGTAAGCTCAGTAACAACGTTAAATGAATTATTGCTAAAGTTTTTAAAATCAATAAGTTTGATTCCTGAAGTAGCTGTTAGCATTTCATAAAACTCTTTGCCTAGATCTTCATTATCCAAAGCCAGCGATACATTCTCAAAAACTTTTTTAATAGCACCCTT
>JADFGB010000062.1 GCA_022567875.1 Bacteroidota bacterium
TTAAAATATGATAAGAGAAAGACAATTACTTCCAAGTGAAAAAAATATAACATCAACAGATCAAGATTTTCATATAAAACTCGAATTAGAGTCCAATGAAAGACTTTTAAAAGATTCTGAAAATATTAGTATACTTAATTTGGATCAACAATTTATTACTGATAGAAAAAACTCTGATCAATATAGGGTATATGGTAAGATATCTTTAATGACTTATGATGAAAATACAAAAGTAACAAATATAAATACGTTTTCTAGTGATAATGACATTGAAAGGGAAGAAAATTTAAAACAATTTGGAATTATAAACTTTTCTGGAAATGTTATCGTATAATAATAATACTTTCTGTAATTTTAGGTTGGATTTATATAATCAAATACCTCAATGATAGTATTATAATATAATAATATAAAAGAAAATTAATTAAATTTATATTTTTAAGCAAATCAGATTTGATAGGTTTATTTTTAAAAGGAACATATTTTGGCAGCACAAAATCATCCTCTTTTCCTTCCACTAATCTCTCCGGGTGGTATTCGGTATTAGGTGTTCCGTATAGTCTAATTTCTTTTACCTTATTATCATTAAAATAAATTGTCATTAATTTTGAAGAAGATTTTGACAGCCCGTTTTTTTTGTCGTTATCATACTGATAATGAATGCTGAGTACTTTTCCGTATATATTTGTTTTTATAAGTTTACCGCCTTCAAAATATGAATACAAACTATCCCCGCTTGTTTGGTCGAATCTATTTTTATTATTTTCATTTTGTGAAATTACAAAAACATTTATATTTGCAAACATAAGATCGATTTTATTGTCCTTTATTTTTATGTTAATGCTGTCGCCTGTAATTTGAGTATTTTCATACCACAAAAAAGGTTGTTGATTCGTCTTTTTATTTAATGTTATAATAAGTGTTTTATCTTTTATGTAATATAATGTTTTATCATTAACAGAGGCAAAGTTACCGCGTAATATTTTTACGGAATCTCTAACCTTATACATATCAAGTGAATCTCTGTAAGCTTCCAAATATTTTGCGCTTATTAGCAAAGTATCAATTTTTATTTCCTCTAGTTTATTTCCATTTGGTTTTTGCAGTGTAGTATCTATCTGCATCAATAGAGGGTTGACTGATACAACAGTGTAATTCCGACTTGGATAATTTTCCAAATGTCCACCGAAAACAACTGTATTATCTGTCTTACTTTTTAATTTTACATTAAAATCGGCAATAGCATTTTTACTTTCTCTAAAATAATTTAGGCTGTCACAATATATAGTATTTGTTGAATCAACTATTTTAACGTTTCCCATTGCAATCATTCTTTGATCGTCTTTATAATACAAAAGACTGTCGGAAGTTAAAGAAGTGGAAGAATCTGTAAGTTTAACATTATATTTGAAAAAAGCATTGTGATTATCAAAAGAATATCTACCCGAATTTGCAGACAGAGTCATTTCACCATCAGTAAGTTTTAAAGGATTATCCGTGGATGTTCTTTTATCGTCTCCGTAATAAAATCCTCTTGAAGTTTCAATAGTAATGCTGTCCTGCTTAATAATTACATTCCCTATCAGCTCAACATTATTATCTGATATAAACTGCACGGCTTTGTCGCACGTTATCACCACATTGCCTTGTGTAATTACAACATGATTATATATTTCGCGAATGATCTTACCGTTAATATTTCTACCAACCAGGCTGTCCCCTATTACCTTGATTGTGTTGTCATTTGTTTGTGCAATTAATAATACAGGTAAAAGAAGAAAAAGGGGGAGAGTTTTCATTAATGATAATTTATTCATTTATGCTGATTTGAATCTGATTTGGAAATATAAGTAACTTTATACACAACATAGTTCATTAAGTACTGATCAGATTCAAAACCATAACCTTTTATTATTTCTGTGGGTGAAATGATAGTTACAAATTTATCTGATATTATTTTTTTATCCCGGTCTCTAAAAATTAATTCTTCCGTAGTAACAACAGTTCCGCTGTCGCTTACAGCCACTACGCTGTCAATAGCGTAAAGGTCTTTAGTAACATCGTTTACTTTTCCTCTTTTCGCAGTAATCACACTGGTTATTTTGAAATCAGAATTGTAGAAATAGATTTTGATATTCTCATCCAGCAAAGTTTCCTGTTCTTTTTCAAAGACCCTTAAATGTCCGGCGTAAAGAATTGCTTTTGTAATACCGGAATCGCTAAAAATTATTTTTGTATCCCAGCTTTCTTGACTTGGTAAATTTTTTGCATCCAAAGAAGAATCGACTAATGGTTTTACTTTTGGGTTGTTACAACTTGTAGTAGTTAAAAATAATATTAAAAAAAAATAAAAGGATATTTTCATCTTTGACGTAAACCGAGATTTATTAGATCGTGCAGGTGAATCATACCAATTGGCTTTTTTTCGGAATCTGTAATGACAAGTGTAGTAATTTTATGGTTTTCCATTTGTTGTAATGCGAATGAAGCTAAATAATCCTGTTCTAAAACTTTCGGATTGGATGTCATAATATCTTTTGCTTTTAGACCATCTATACTTAAGGATTTTTCCAATAAACGCCTCAAATCACCGTCTGTTATTATCCCTTTTAATATTCTTTTTTGATCAACAACACAAGTAGCACCGAGACGTTTTGAAGTAATTTCCAAGATTGCATCTTTTATATTTGTTTCTTCTTCTACAATTGGAATGTTATGGTCCTTTATCATTATTTCGCTAATCTTTAGTGATAATCTTTTACCTAAACTTCCACCCGGATGCAGAAAAGCAAAATCCTCAACAGTAAATCCATTTTTTTGAAGTAATGCAACGGAAAGAGCGTCCCCCAAAACCAATGTCACGGTAGTTGATGCGGTGGGTGCTAAATCGTGAGGACAAGCCTCCTCTTTTACAGCTATGTTTAATAAAATATCACATTTTTTAGATAGAGATGATTTTGGATTAGCAGTCATTGCAATTAATACTACTTTAAGTCTTTTGAATAATGGTAAAAGATTTACTATCTCTGGGGATTCTCCGCTTTTTGAAATTAAAATTACAATGTCTTCCTTTCTAACCATCCCTAAATCACCGTGAAGTGCATCTGTGGGGTGTAAGAAAATTGCTGCCGTTCCTGTGGAATTTAAAGTTGCAACAATTTTTCGTGCAATCAATCCTGATTTCCCCATTCCCGAAAATACAACCCTGCCTTTGGAATTATAAATTACATCTACAGCTTTTGCAAACTGATTGTCAATGCTGTTTATTAAATTGGCAACGGCTTCGGCTTCAATCCTAATTACTTCCTTACCGGCTTGAATTATTCTATCTACTGTCAAAAAGAATAGTCTCCTAATTTTAATTATTTCAGTTTAAAAATAAAGATTAAAATTCATAAATGAAGAATATTAATTTAATAGTTTTTCACAGTTCTATCTATATTCTGCACTTCGATTAAAAAGGTTTCTAAATGGGATAAAGGTAACTGTGAATCCGCATCGCTTAAGGCATTTAACGGATCAGGATGTACTTCTAAAAATAAAGTACTAATACCAATAGCGGTTGCAGCTTTTGCCAAAGGTAAAATAAATTTCGGGTTGCCACCGCTTTTACCTCCTTTACTAGGAATTTGAACGGAGTGAGTTGCATCCATCACAACAGGATACCCAAGTTCTTTCATCAATACTAATCCCCGCATATCAACTACTAAATTGTGATAGCCGAAACTTGTCCCTCTTTCAGTCAGCATAATTTTATTGTTTCCGTTATATGAAACTTTCCCTGCTGCAAATTTCATATCTTCGGGTGCAAGGAACTGTCCTTTTTTAATATTTACAATTTTTCCGCTATCGCCGGCAGCTTTTAATAGTTCAGTCTGTCTGCATAAAAAAGCCGGAATTTGAAGTATATCAGTAAACCCTGTTACTAATTTAATATCATCAAGTGAATGAATATCAGTTAGAATAGGAATATCTAATTGTTTTTTTACATCTTCTAAAATCCTTAAAGCTTCGTCACCGAGTCCCTCAAATGAATCAAGGCTTGTTCTGTTAGCTTTTTTAAAACTTGACTTAAAAACAAAAGGAATATTCAATTTCGATGTTATTTTTTTAATCTCTTCGGCAGTACGAAAAATCATCTCTTTATTTTCAACAACACAGGGACCTGCAACTAAAACAAACGGGTTTGTGTTTGATATCTTGATATTTCCTAATTCGATTATCACTTTACTTAATGCCTTTATCTTTTAAAAATATGATAAACGGTTTATAATTTTTTCTTAATTTAGTTAGAATATAATATATTAAAATAAGCCGTTAGATAATATTGAACTTAATAGCTCGTCTAAATATAAATAAATCAAATAACTAATTGAAGATAATACTCTTATTTAGGACAATATAACATTGGATAATTTATGATTAACAATAAGAAAATTAGAATTCTTTTTACCTTTTTGGTTATCACTTTTCTATTAATATCTAATTCTTTTTCTCAACCAAATAAATCATTAGATGCGTCTCAGCTAAAACTTGCAATTAAAAAACTTACTGTATTAGGCAGTGTTCTTTACATTGCTGCTCATCCCGATGACGAGAATACCGCTTTTCTCGCATACAGTTCTAAGGGAAAATTATTAGAAACCGGATATTTATCAATAACAAGAGGAGACGGAGGACAAAATTTAATAGGAACAGAACAATCCGAACTCCTTGGAATAATCAGAACTCAAGAGCTTCTGCAGGCAAGAAGATTAGACGGTGCAAAACAATTTTTTACACGTGCTATTGATTTTGGTTATTCTAAAACTGCAGAAGAAACATTAGAGATTTGGGGTAAAAAAAATATTTTATATGACGTTGTATGGACTATCAGAAAATTCAGACCGGATATAATTGTAACAAGATTTCCCGGTACAGGCGAAGGCAGACATGGCAATCACACTGCTTCTACAATTCTTGCGAAAGAAGCATTTAAAATGGCTGCAGATCCAAATATTTTTCCCGAGCAGTTAAAATATGTAAAGCCCTGGAAATCCAAAAGAATTATGTGGAACGCCTGGTTATCAATAATTAAAAAAAGAAAGGAAGACCCGAATAAATTACTTTCTATAAATCTCGGTGAATATAATACTCTGCTCGGTCTCTCATATACTGAAATTGCAGCACTAAGCAGAAGTATGCACAAAAGTCAGGGATTCGGCTCATCGGGTAGAAGAGGAATCTCTCTGAATTATTTCCAAATGTTATCAGGTGATAAACCTGCTTCTTCAATATTTGACGGTTTAGACTTCAGTTGGAACAGAGTAAAAGGCGGAAAAGTAATTGGTGAAATTTTAGAAAAAGCATATAAAAATTTTGATTCGGAAAAGCCATATCAAATAATTCCCTTATTACTGAATGCTTATTCAAAGATGAATAATATTAAAGATGAATACTGGGTTGAAATTAAAAAAGAAGAATTGAAGGAAGTTATTAAAAATGCTTCCGGAATATGGCTCTCAGCAAATGCTTCTGATTATTCATCAATTCCGGGCGGACAAGTAAAAATAACGGCAGGACTTGTTAACCGTTCTCCATTTAATATAAAATTGAAAAGAATAGAGTTCTCTTTTACAAACGAAAATTATACATCAAACGAAGAGTTGCAGAACGGAATATTTAAAAGAATTGATAAAACTATTACCCTACCATCAGATATTGATATTACACAACCATACTGGCTAAAGGATGAACACTTGCTTGGATTATATAATGTTGAAGATAAAAAATTAATCGGGAACCCCAATAACATTACCCCGTTGAATGTAAATTTTGTTCTTTCATTTAACGGAATAGATATAGTTTATACTGAACCTGTTCAATTTTCCTGGACTGACCCTGTACTAGGCGAAAGATACAGACCATTTGAAATACGTCCTGCCGTATCAATAAATCTGGAT
Source organism: Bacteroidota bacterium (assembly GCA_022567875.1). Lineage (GTDB taxonomy): Bacteria > Bacteroidota > Ignavibacteria > Ignavibacteriales > Ignavibacteriaceae. The sequence goes on from JADFGB010000062.1 coordinate 5,943, forward strand.
AATAAAGTTTTACTATTCCCAAATAAAAACAGCAAGGAAATAAAAGTTATTTTAAAAACAAATAAAAATAATTGTTCAGGTATTTTAAAAATTAAATTGAATAATGGATGGCAATCTAAACCTGAAAAAATTATTTTTAAGTTTAAAAATAAATACGATGAAAAAGTCTTTACGTTTATTGTTACTCCACCTAATACAAACTCAACTGCAACTCTAATTCCCGTGGTAATTGTAAATGGTAAAAAATTTAACAAAGGAATAGTAACTATAAATTACAATCATATTCCTATGAAGACAGTATTCCCATTTGCAAAGACAAAACTTGTAAGATTAAATATTAAAAAGGTTATTAATAATATCGGTTATATAATGGGACCGGGAGATTTAATCCCCACTTCACTAGAGGTACTGGGATATAATGTAAAACTATTAAGCGATGATGATATTGTTAGATCAAATCTAAATAATTTTGATGCAATAATTGTCGGAATTAGAGCATACAATACGAGGGATGTTTTATCAAAAAATAACAAAAGACTTTTAGAATATGTTAAATACGGTGGTACTTTAATAGTTCAGTACAGCAACAGTTTTAGGCTGAAGACCAAAAATATCGGACCCTATTCATTTACCCTTTCGCATAAAAGAGTAACTGAAGAAAAAGCTGGCCG
>JADFGB010000063.1 GCA_022567875.1 Bacteroidota bacterium
CATCTCTTCCGGGAATTACGGGGTCACCGTTTTGTTTCATTGTTTCTTTGGCAAAAGATTTAACACCCATTGCATTTATCATATCGGGTGAAGGTCCAATAAATTTTATATCTGATTCTTCACAGATTGCAGAAAAATCAGCATTCTCAGCCAAGAAACCGTATCCCGGGTGTATTGCATCCGCACCGGTAATTTGTGCGGCAGATATTATGAGAGGTATTTTTAAATAACTTTCAGAGCTTTGAGCAGGTCCAATGCATACGGCTTCGTCGGCAAATGTTACGTGTAAAGAGTCTGTATCTGCTTCGGAATAAACAGCAACAGTTTTTATTCCAAGTTCTTTGCAAGATCTTATTATGCGAAGTGCAATTTCGCCTCGATTGGCAATTAATATTTTATCAAACAATTTTCCCTCTACTTAAAAAAACTTGGAATTATTAAGAGGTTTCTATTAAAAATAAAGGTTGATTGTACTCAACAGGATTACCGTTGTCGACAATGATTTTTATAATTTTACCGTTTACGTCAGATTCAATTTCATTCATTAATTTCATAGCTTCAACAATACATAAAACGGAACCTTTGGATACTGTATCTCCTACTTTCACATAAGGATCTGCATCAGGTGCCGGAGCTATGTAAAATGTTCCTACAATCGGTGAATGAATCTCGTGAAGGTTTATAGTTTTTTCCTGAACATTAGCATTAGTTTCTACTTCAATTTTTGAAGTTTCAACAGCAGGTTGAGAAATATTTTGATTTGCTACTTGCGGAACAAACGGAATAGTAACATTTTCAATTTGTTTGCATATTTTAATTCGAACACCATCTTTTTCAACTTCAAGTTCTGAAATATCACTGGTATTAAAAATTTTAACTAATTTTTTTATCAGAATTAAATCCATACTTTACCTTAAATTTTTATGATTTTACTCTCTCTACATAAGAATTAGTACGAGTATCAACCTTCAATTCATCACCTACGTTTATAAAAAGAGGAACATTTATTGATGCACCGGTTTCAAGTACAGCATGTTTAGTAGCACCAGTTGCTGTATCGCCTTTATATCCGGGTTCAGTTTCCTTAACCTTTAACTTAACAAATATAGGAATTTCTATATTCACAATGTCGGTACCATCAAAAAGAATATCCAATTGCTCACCTTCTTTTATTAAGTTGACATTGTCACCAATAAGTAATTTGGAAACATTAATTTGATCATAAGTTTCATTGTCCATGCAAACAAGTGATTCATCTTCTCGGTAAAGAAATTGATATTTTCTTCTTTCAATCCTAATCACTTCTATGTTTTCACCGGCACGAAAAGTATTGTCTAGTACTTTACCTGTTTTTAGATTTTTTAAAGTACTTCTTACAAAAGCTCCCCCTTTGCCGGGTTTTACGTGTTGAAAATTTATAATAGTGTATAAATTATTTTTAAATTTTATTATTAATCCTGTTTTGAAATCTGATGTATCTGCCATAATTATTTACGAAAAATATTAATATTAAAAAAAATAGATATCTATACATTCAATGTCAAGAATCCAATTTATTACAATTGTTAAACAATAAAATTAAAAAGATTATTGTGTCATTTTTTTATAATTATTCAGCTTGCACCAAATATTTATCAACCTGATTTAAAATTGTGAAGGATTTATAATCTGTTTTAATATTATTTAAGATATCTTTAGCTTTTGTTTTATTTCCTGCAAATAAATAATTTATACCTGCCTTTAATAAATATTCAGGATTAAGTGCAACCAACTCATTAATATGAGCAGCTTTTTCAAAATAATCTCCAGCTTTTGTATATTCTTTTTTAGAAGCAAAATAATCCCCCTGACCAGCTAAGGAAGCAGCTTTATACATATTAATATTTCCATCATAATCTTTAAAATATTTATATGCATCATCATATTTACCTAAAAGATTGTATGAGTTTGCAAGAAATATTTTTGCGGTTTCTCCATTTTTAGTTCCTCCGTAATCTTCAACTATTTTCTTCAATCCAACAAGTTTTGTTCCAGGTTTACCGTTTATTGCTTCAATATAACTTCCGCTATCGTAAATCTTAATCATTCTTGAAAGTTCTAATCCTGCCTGCTGATTTAATTGAATATTTCTGTTTACAAAAAATATAATTAAAAATGCGGTAACTAAAGCAATACCGCCATATAACATTATTTTTGATCTGTATTCATCAATAAAAGCAAGAATATTATTAAAGCTGGTAATAAGTTTATCTTCTTTAATTGCTCTTTTGCTAAGTTTTTTCTTTTTCTTTAACATTTAATAATTCCTTGATGAGTATTATTTGTTACTATTTAATTTTAGAAAGTAAATTTACAACTAAATATTTCAATCTTCCAGAAAATCATTTCTGAAAAAATAATTTAACTGTTAATAAATTTATTAATATGTATTACATTACTTGAATTATAACTTAAAATAAATTAGTTAATTAGGAAGGGTCCTTAAATTTTTTTCTGCAATTCTTAAACCGGGTGAAAGCTTTAATGCTTCTTCAAAAGATTTACGAGCTTTTTTATACTCCCCTAATCTTTCATAAGCAATTCCCATATTGACTAATGAATTTGAAGGATTTTTACTTATCAAGTTGTCTTTTTTATACGCATTAATAGCTTTATTAAAATTACCAATTAAAAAATAAGAATTACCTAAATTCAAAAAACCATTAGAAATTTCAGGATTAAGACCAACTGCTTTTTCAAAATATGGGATAGCTTTTTTAGGAATTTTTCTATCTGTTGCATATAAAGTACCAAGTGTATAAAACACACTTGGGTTTTGATTATCTTTAGTCAGAGCTTCCTCCAATATAGAAATAGCTTTATTTGTTAGACCAACTTTTGCATAAGACATACCTAAGCTTTCAAAATAACTTGGTTCATCAGGTAATATTTTAGTTGCTTTGCTAAAATTTGCAATTGCTAATTTATGTTTATTCATTAAACTATAGACTATACCTCGTTGAAAATATGCATCTGCATAGTTAGTATCTAAAGATATAGATTTATCAAAACCATATAATGCATCATTATACAATCCACGGTAATATTGCACCATACCCAAATAATAATATCCTTTAGAATTTTCTTTTGATTTTGTTAATCCACTTTTAAGATAAAAATATGAAGAATCTAAATATTCTTTAATTATAGATCTATCAGTCCAAAAATTAAAATAAGCAATACCTTTTCGTATGTCTTTGTTTTTGTCATTTGTATCTATTATAGGAATAAGTTTTTTTATTGGATCTGTTTTAGATATTCTTCTTAATGGTTCCCAATTAATTGTATCTTTTTCAGCAGCAATTCTTATCCAATGATCCGTATTTATTACACCATGTAAAGTATTTTTTGTACCTGTTTTTTTCATATGACAAGAAATGCAGTTATCATTTTCAGAATGTGTGAATTTTGATTTTTTACCAGGGAGACTTTGAGGTGGGTGACATTTTTGACAGTTTTGTCGATTATAATCATTTGTTGATTTCTTAAATCCGTGCGGATCATGACATAAATCACAAGTCATTGCGATATGGCTTCCTTTGAAGCACCTGCTTAATGAGAGCCTATAAGCTGTGTTTGCAACTTTAAATGCTTTTTTTGAAATATCAGCAGTAGAATAAACAGACCTATGAGATTTTAACAACATTCCCGGACGGAAATCAAACCAAGTATTATTTCCTCTCAATGCCCACGACTCTCCTTCAAGATGACATTGTTCGCAAACATCAATTCTTCTATATGGTGAAAGTTTTTTTGGATTTACAATAGTTACTGCATTTTTAATATTTATATTTAATTTTTCTCCTTTTTTTTGTCTAACATGTAATTCACCTGGTCCGTGACAACTTTCACAACCTATCCCAAGATGAATATCATCTTTATATCTATTTTTAGCAGTTTTTGATAATGTTAAATGTCCATTATGACAAGAAAAACAAAGTGGCGAAACAAATCTAGAAAATCTTATATTTTTAAATTCACTATATCCGGGACTCATATCCCATTTATTTTTATGAACATACCAAGTTAAAGGTAATTGATAATACATACCTTTATCTTTAAAAAAATACATTCTTAAATTTTTGCCTGAACCAATAATATATTGAGCTTCTTCAAACCGTTCAAAAATAACTTTACCTTTTTTGTCTAGCCTATATTCACGTTGATAAAATTTATTATTCTTACGAATCATTTCATAAAAGTAATTACGTTCCGGATTGTAAACAGGTTTTTTCTGAGGGAAATTCTCAATAATGTTAGAATTTGTCATTCTAGACATTGAACGTCCTTTAGTTGAATGAATGAAGGTTTTATATATTTTAGTATGACATTCTCCACATACTTTTCTACCAACATATTTTACATTTAATGCTGTATTTAGATAAGTAATACCACCATCATTAATATAATTACTAATATTTTGTGTTTTGTTTGGAGGATTATCATTATTAAATATTATTAAAGAAATGAGTAACAAAAAAATAATTAATATCGATAATATGTAATACTTAGTTCTCATTTCTGAAATTATATTTCTAATTAGAACTCATAGTTTGAATTTTATCTGCTGCTAATGGATTCATACCGGATAAGCTTCTAAGAAATTCAATTAAATTATCTTTTTCTTCTTCTGTTAATTTTAGTGGTTTCATTTTATCACTTAAATTGGGATTTTTTATACCGCCTTTATCATAAAACTCAATTACTTCTTTTAATGTTCTTAAACTACCGTCATGCATAAAGGGTGCAGTTCTTGCAATATCGCGCAAAGTAGATGTTTTAAATCTTGCAATATCAGAATCATTTTTTGTAACGATAAATCTTCCAAAATCATAGTCCTTTTTATCAGTTCCTATTCCTGTATTATGATATAATTCATCTGTAAAGTTTTGACCTTTATGGCAAGCTACACAATTTACCCTTTCACTTTTAAACAATAGAAATCCTTTTTTTGCGGATAAAGAAATTGCAGTTGAATCACCCGTAATAAATCTATCAAACGGAGAATTACCTGATAAAATAGTCCTTTCAAATGATGCTATTGCTTTTTGAATTCCTATTATAGTTATGTCTGAACCAAACACTTCCTTAAAATCATTTTTTAAAGATACGTCCTTACTAAGAACTTTAATTACGTTTTCTTTAGTGTTGTTCATCTCTATTGGATTTAATATTGGTCCGATAACTTGTTCTTCAAGACTAGCAGCCCGCCCATCCCAAAATTGTTTCTTACTAAATAACCTGTTTATTATTGTAGGAGCACTTCTTGTTCCTTCCATCTCCTCAAACCCTTTTGCAAATGATCTACCATCTGCAAATCCTAATAAAGGGTTATGACAATCAGCACAAGCAATTTGTTCATCTACAGAAAGTCTTTTATCAAAAAAAAGTTTACGACCTAATTTAATTTTTTTTAATGTTAAGGGATTATCTTTTGGTATTTGTGCAATTAAAGAATCTAAACCTAATGGAAAATTAAGACTAAACTTTTCAGTAGGTTTAATTTTATTGGAGCAATTAACTGAAATAAATATAAAAATTATTGGATAAATGAAATGAAATATTTTTTTGTTCTTAAATTTTTCTTTCATAATACACTCTAATAAATAAGTTTATCAAACTTAATATTTTTTTAATAAATAATATATATAATAGTTAAAGTATTAATATTTTAAAAATTTGTTTTCAACTTATTTGACCATAATGTACAATAAAAAAACTAAAGAATAATCAATTATATTTTTTTGTAATATTTATTAGTTGAAAATAATTTGAGCTTATAGTAATATATTTGTGCGCCCAAGAGGACTCGAACCTCCAACCTTTAGAACCGGAATCTAACGTTCTATCCAATTGAACTATGGGCGCTTAGATTAATAGATTTACACAGTTTAAATTTATAAAAAGATAAGATAAAAATAATTAAGATTATATAATTATATGTCCTACATATTGGATAAAAAAAAGCGGTCTAATAAAGACCGCTTCCAAATAAATTTAATAAAAGGTAGCTAATAGTAGTACTCTTGAACTATTATTAACTATAATTTACCTTTTAATTTTTTTGCATCAATTTAACTACAACTCTCCTGTTTTTTGCTCTGCCTTCTTTAGTTTTATTTGATGCAACAGGGTTAGTCTCTCCAAATGGTTTAACTGTGAATCTATCTCTTTCTACACCCTTATTAACAAGGTAATTTACTACACTTTCAGCCCTACGTTTGGATAATTTCATATTATAATTAGCTTGACCATATGCATCTGTATATCCTTCAACAATAATTACCATATCTTCTTTTCGAATAGCGTCCTTATTCTGATACAATCCGTAAAGAAGTTTTCCCTTGTGATAAACGGGTGTTTCGGGTGAGTTTATGTATTTTGGACTGTCTTTGTCCCGCTTGTCCATCTGGGGTTGAGACGAATCATCCAGCTTCCGTGCTCCGAATCCGGCTATTCTCCCAAATTCATTTTTTATCGGAAAAACAACCCGGTTTCTGAACCGGTCGTATGGCGTTTTCTGTTCCGATTTTCTCAGGGCAAGCCCTGCTTCAACACCATGCAATTATG
>JADFGB010000064.1 GCA_022567875.1 Bacteroidota bacterium
TTGATAGATTCTGTAAAGCAATGATTTCAATTAGAAAAGAAATACAAGATATAGAAGAAGGTATGGCTGATAAAATTGATAATATAATTAAAAATGCTCCGCACACAATGTTTGATATTGTCTCTGCTGATTGGAAACATTCTTACACAAGAGAGCAAGCCGTATTTCCTACAGATTGGGTAAAAGAGAACAAGTTCTGGCCATCGGTTAAAAGAATTGATAATGCCTATGGGGACAGAAATCTTATTTGTAGCTGTAACCCTATAACATATTATGAAGAAAGAACTTTTTCATAATTTATTTTTTAAAAAAATAAAATATTTATCTTATTATACTTATAGAATTATATTTTAGAAGGAATGAGAAAATACATTTTTTATTTTAACATATATTTTTTTTTGTTCAGTACTTTTATTCTTTCTCAAGTAAAAGACTCCTCTTTCTATAAAGTGGATTATTCTTTTATTGTTGATTCTATCTATATATCCGGTAATGATTTAACAGAAAAAGAGATTATTTTAAAAGAAATGTCTTTTTCTACTGGTGAAATTGTTACACCAAAAATATTAACTTTTACCAAAGAAAGAATATTTAGTTTAAGAATATTTACTAAAGTTGAACTCATACCATACAGATATCAAGAAAAGAATTTTGTAAATATAAAAGTAGAAGAAAGCTGGTATATTTATCCTATCCCTTTTGTTCATATTCAAGACAGGGACTGGGATAAACTATCTTACGGTTTGGCGTTGTTGGTTTTCAATTTCAGAGGAAGAAATGAAAAATTAAAATTTGTAGGTGCTTTGGGCTATGATCCAAAACTTGATTTTTCATATTCTGTTCCTTACTTGGATTATAAATCTGAAATTTCCTTTGGTGCTGGAATTAGGATTCAGAAAGTTCAAAATAGAAGTCATATTGCTAAAAAATTATGGGGTGGTAATTTTGACCAGACCATACGTTCCGGAAGATTGTTTTTCGGTAAAAGATTTGGGACTTATAATAAAGTTGGAATAACTGCAGCTTACGCTACAATTGAAACATCAAAATTTATAAAAGGTATTTCTGCATCCGAAACACGAATTGATCACTTATTTACAATAGTTTTTAATTATTCTTATGATACCCGTGATTTATCACAATTTCCGCGTGAAGGTATATTTGCATCATCTATATTACAATTAAAAGGTTTAGGAATTGATAATATATCTTATCAAGTCCTAAATTTAGATTTAAGAAAATATTTAAAATTAAATGAAAATTTAAGCTTGAAATGGCGTTTTGCTTCTAGATTTACTTTCGGAGATTTAATACCATTTTACGATAATTCCTTTTTGGGTTTCAGTGAAAGAATCAGGGGACATTTTAGGCAAGAACTTGAGGGCAATAATTCTTATATAAGCTCTATTGAATTAGATTACCCTATTATTAATAATTTAAATATTAGTTTGGACTTCATCCCTTTTATTCCCAAACAATTGCTTAGGTATAGGGTAGCACTTTATCTTCAGTTGTTTGCAGATACCGGTATGATACAAAATAAAAACGAACCTTTAAGTATAAAAAAATTAAACTCAGGCTACGGAATAGGATTAACATTTCTTTTTTTACCATATAATGTATTTAGATTAGAACGTGCCTGGGATGAATACGGAAACCCGGAGTGGATATTTGATGTCGGCGTATCTTTCTAATATAGAGCTATATTTTACAGAACCAAAAAATGTTGGTAATACTGATATTTTTATGGACAACTCTGATGCAAAGCATATTCAAAAAGTTATGCGTCATAAAATAGGGGATAAAATATTTATTACTGATGGAAAAGGTAAAATTTACGAAGGGGAAATTGAGGAAATAAAAAATGGTTCTTTAAAAATTACTAAGGTTGAAATTAGAGAATATCCTGAAAAATATAAAAACATTACGCTTTGTATTCCCAATTTAAGGAAGACTAACAGACTTGAATTTGCGATAGAAAAAGCAACTGAACTTGGGATAACTAATTTTATAATATTCAATTCTAAAAGAACATTTCCTAAAAAAGTTAAAATTGATAGGCTGAATAAGATTGCACTTTCTGCAATGAAGCAGTCACTTAATAGTTACTTACCCAAAATTACTTTTCATAATTCACTTTCATTTTTGAAGGAAACTAATTTTGAAATTGTTTTATTTGATCAAGCTAATAAAAGTATGTTCAATAGTTCTTCTCTAAATACTAACAAAAATTATTTTCTTCTCTTCGGACCCGAAGGGGGATTTGAGGATTGTGAGATACCCGAAAATATAATCATTTCAAATTTTAATTTAGCACCTATCAGACTTCGCACAGAAACAGCGGTTATTTGTGCCATATCAAAACTTTCAACTTAAATTTTATTTCAACTATTTCTTGTTTACAGCAATATTAGTTTGGAATTGTTGAATGTTTGTATGAATGAATGTTCACATATTATTATATGTTCTTATCTCCAATCAGCTAATCAATAATTTACACATACATCAAAAAGAAAAATGTGCAGTCTTTTCACAAACAAAAAAAAGGAGGACCATTTCTGATCCTCCTTAATTATTATAAATATCTTAACAGATATTTAATTACTTCATTATAAAGTAACAGCAACAGTTAAGAAAGCAGTTCTTAAAGGAGATTGGAGCACATTCATAAAGAATTGACCTACTTTAGAATCGTTTCTGTTGAAGTCTCTGTCCCAAGCTGCTCTAGAAAACTGTTCTCTGTTTGTAATGTTGTCAACATTAAATCTAAGCGAAATATCTGAATTATTTAACTTAAAGTTATAAGTAACAACAGCACCTAGAGAGTAATAATTTGGTAGTACTGCAGTATTGTCAAAATTACCATAGTATTTATTCCAAGCATCAGCTGTAACACCTACTCGGAAGTTTGGTGCAAAATTAACGCCAAAAGTTAGATGTGTTAAGTTTTCCGGTGAGAATGGAACAACTTTATCAATTACATCAGCAGCATCAATTCCGAATATCTTTTGAACGTTCAATTCATCCCATTTATTAGATGAAACAGTAACGGAAATTGACCCATCAACTTTTTTATACCTTCCGTTGGCAGATAGTTCAATGCCCTTATGAATAGCATTACCTGCATTTATTGTAACTCTGTCGCCACCTTGGTCGGTTACACTTTGAATTTTATCTTCAAATTTCAGATAGTAGTAATTTGCTGATAGGGTGAAGTTTCTGGTTGAATATACTAAACCAGCTTCATAGTTTTTCAAGGTTTCTTCAGTTAATATCTGGGTTGTAAGAGGACCCGAAGCTCTGTTGAACCAGTCACCCACTTTAGGTTCTTTCTTTGAAACGCTGAAATTGGCAAAAAAGTTCATTTCATTTGAAATGTTGTAGTTTGCACCAATTTTAGGCATAAAGAAATTGTATGATCTTTCATAATCAGATTCAACAAATTTACCTGAGGTTGAGGTAGCAAAGAATGTTGCTTCTAAAAATTTTCCAGCAGCATAATCGAAAATTTGAATAGGATTTTCTTCAATGCTTTGTTTAGATCTTGCCCATTGTCCGTCTAACATAAATGTAAGTTCGGGAATAGGATTTAAGAATACTCTACCGAAACCGGATACATTATCAACAATTCCGTCATAATTATATCGTCTTTGTACTTCGTTTAATATTGTAACTCCGCCTGCTCCGTTGGATTTTCTAAAATCAAAACTTTGAGCAGTATGTTGTGCTCTCCAGTGTCTAATTTCGCCACCGAGAGTTATAGTAAACCAGTCATTAACTTTATTTGTATAAGCAGTATTAAAACCAACTTGTTTATGATGATTTTGTGAATCATTTCTCCAAGAATGATTAAATGTACCGGAAGATAAATCCGTGGCTCTTGAAACATTGCTTACAACACCGTTTATTGTCATAGTTTTAGCTACAGGGTCATAACCGGTTAGTATTATTCCAGTTCTATCAAAAATATTTCTTGCATTACGCCCCATATATTTAGCATCTGTTGCATCAGTAACAGATTTGAACCCTATTAGACCTGTGTTAACATCAAAGTCATCATTTCTTAAATAACGACCGCCGCCAGTTCCTGATGTGTAGAAGAAATTAGAGTTTAAATGAGACTTTTCATTTATGCTCCAGTTATCGTGTAATTCATATTGTGGTTTGAAAAAATAATTTTCTTGAAATACATGATTACGTCTGCTATATTCTCTACCAAGGGTCTTAATAAGATCCATATCTTGAACTGTTCCTGCTTGTCTGTGTCTTTGTGGAGCACCAATAAAGTTTACAGTAATAAGATGACTGCCTAAGATACCTTGAAGTCCGAAATTAATAGAGTGACCATCGTAAGCTGTACCGGCTAAATAAGAATCGCCGGACTTTCTTTCATAACTAAGATGTACATTCAATTTACCGCCGTATAACTGCCCTGATGTATAATCAAAAGAAATGTTACTATTTGATGGTGACAGGTTTTGAAAGCCGCCAGTACCATCTGCAGATTTACCATCAAACTCTCCGTGAATTAGTCTGCCTCTTGTTGCATAAATGCCTGCTGATCCTCTTACTATTACTCTAGGAATTGCAGAAAATTGAGAGGTTTGAATATTAATGGAACCACCGAAAGAACCGGAGCCTACCAAGGATGCACCTACACCTCTTTGTACCTGAATTGATGTTGCACTGCTCGATAATCCAGACCAGTTTGACCAATAAACTACCTGAGATTCTGGGTCATTTGTAGGAACACCGTTAATTAGAACTTGAATATGTTCTGCATCAAATCCTCTAATGAATATTATAGATTCTCCTAAGCCTGCAGAACTTGTAAATACACCCGGGATCTCTTTCAAAAGACCAGGAATATCCTGAGTAGTGTAGTTTTTGTCTATTTGTTCTTTACTCAAAGTTGTAAAAGCAACGGGTGTTTTTCTTGCCCTTGCTCTGTTAACTTCAACTACTAATTCTTTTAGGGATATCGAAGTAGCGTCTAATTTGAAATTTAGTTCTACATTAGAGTTAACAGTGACGGAAGTTACCTGAGTTCCGTAACCGATATAACTAACACGAAGTGTGTGTGTGCCGGTCGGTACGTTTTCAATAACGTATTTACCGTCAACGTTTGTAACGCCACCAATGTTTAATGCTTGCAAATAAACATTAGTGCCTATTAATATTTCGCCTGTCTTTGAATTAGTTACTACACCTGATACCGTATAGCTTTGTGCGTATAAGGTAGTAGAAGCTAAAATAAGGGCAAAAACGATGAATTTGTATAGCTTGGCCATAAGTTATGACTCCTTATTTATTATGGATAAAACAATTATTTAAATACTCACGCATAGATAATACGAGGCTATTATTTTGATAAGATATTAATTTCTCTTGGAATAAGAGAGGTAAATTGTTGTAATGAGATTGTATCAATTTTACAATAATAATTTCTTTTAGTTATAAAGATACTTTTAAGTAATTTTGAGTTGAAAGAATAACCTTCCTAAATTTTCTTAATCAACATTGGACAACTTAATAAAAGTTATAATACAGGGCAAGGAATAAATTTAAAAGTTCTCATTTTTTCAATTTAATGTGCTAATTAAAATTTAGAAAAATAATCTTTAATACTGAAAATTTATCTGCAGCAGCTTTTATCTTTTTGTGCATTTCTAAATCTTCTAACTACAAAACCAACAACAAAAACAAACAGTACAATTAAAATTATTATTTTCATAAATGTAATATAATTAAATTATTTAACTCAAAAATTTTTCAGTGTCCTCCATCTCTTATGTGGAAGGTATAAGCTAATGAAGAATAAAACTATTAAAGCAGATAGAGTAAAAGAAGTTTATTTCAATTTAAACCTGTATTCTAATAACCTGTACTCTTTTAGATATCTACTAGCTAATTCAATTGAATGTTTTTCTAATTTCATTCCACAGAGAGGACAGACACTAGGTTTATCAGAAATAACATTCCAATCATTTTCGTCTTGGTAAACAAATCCGTCTTTATTTTTATCTATGTATTTTAAGTCAGTATTTCCTTTGTGTACTATTGATGATTCCACCATAATTTTATTTTTTATTTTCATCTTATACCTTGCCATTTTAAACTTATGGTTCTTCCACATTATTTTGCTGTAATCTATTGTAGGCTTTTTTACTTTAATATGATTTTTATTTTTAGTATTTGGATTCTTGTTGCTTTGCGAAAAGGAAATACTTGAGGATAATACTAATGTTAAAACAAAACATATAATTGTGTTAAAATTTTTGTGTCCCATTTTATCATCTTTTATTTTGTTTATGAATAATAAATTCATATCTATTTTAATAAAATATCATGTTTTTCTTTGTCAGTATCTTTACAATTGAGTTTAAAAAAATTGCCTTAGACTAAATCAGATTAATGGGAAATTTTATATTTTCTGTTTTTTTTAATGTGCAAGCACTCCTCCTAAAAAGCCTGTAACCGATACAATTAGAAAAGCTAATACAGCAATTAACCAAGCATATTTTTTAAGTTTACTTACAAAAAGGAAAAGACTCCAAACAACGGTTAT
>JADFGB010000065.1 GCA_022567875.1 Bacteroidota bacterium
AAGTATAAATATGGAGGCTGTAAGTTCTTAATATTTATAACATTAGATATATTCTCTTTTGAAACTTCTGCGTTTAACAAAATTGTATGAACAAGAAAAAGTAAAACAAATATTTAATTCAATTAATGATGACAAAGGAAATTATTCTTATGCAGAAGGGAAGTGGACTATTAAAGAAGTGCTAGGTCATTTAGCTGATGCTGAAAGGATTTTGGCTTACCGTGCTCTTAGTTTTGCAAGGGGGGAAAAACAAATTCTGCCAGGGTTTGAACAAGATGATTATGTAGAAGAAGGATTTTTTAATAACAGAACTATTAAAGATTTATTAAATGAATTTATTGCATTAAGAGAAGCAAACATCCTAATGTTCAATAGTTTTTCCGATGAAGTTTTAATGAGAAGGGGAAATGCAAACAACAATGATTTTACGGTTAATGCCCTTCAATATATAATCCCGGGTCACGTTGAGCACCATTTGAAAATACTAAAGGATAAATATTTATAGAAATTTTAGTTTCAACATTGAAGTTGAAAATGAATTAACTTTTCTTCAATTCAACCTCTATAGCTGAAGTTATCTTTTTGCCATCGGGTTTAGCAAGGCTCCTAAATCTTTTTGTAACGTTCCCATTTCTATCAATCAAGAATTTTTCAAAATTCCATTTTATGCCTGATTTACCTGTAACAGAATTTTCAGTTAGTATTTTATAAAGCTGTTCTTTGTCATTCCCTTTTACTTTTATTTTATTAAACAGAGGAAAAGTTACATTGTAATTTGCTGAACAGAATTTTTTTATTTCTTCGTTTGTACCGGGTTCTTGTTTGCCAAAATCGTTGCACGGAAATGCTAAAATTTCAAAACCTTTTGATTTATATTTTCCGTATATTTTTTCTAAACCTTTGTATTGTGGAGTAAAACCGCATTTGCTTGCAACATTTACAATCAGCAAAACCTTTCCCTTATAATCTGATAATTTAACATCCTTTTTATCAATATTTTTTACGGTATAATTGTAAATATTTGCATCCTTTAGATTAACTTCGTTTTTATTTTGTGCAATGTTTTTATTAGCGAACAAAGAAAGTCCAAATAGTACTGCCATAAATATTATCCTTTTCATATTTATTCCTCCTAATATAAAATCTTTATTAACAAAAAATTATACAATATTATTTATCTCATTTAAGATTAGTTTGGATGCACCTAAATTTTGCTGAACATAATCATAACAGATTTTTCCTCTTTCTTCTCTTTCCTTTTGATTAGTGATTAAGTTTCTGATAGTTCTGTATGCATTTTGTTTATTCCTTATAACAATTCCTCCTCCAATCTCAGCTAATTTTTGTGCTTCCTGTGAATTATCTATCCTTGGTCCGAAAACAACAGGCACACCGTATACTGCTGCTTCAAGCACGTTATGAATATTTTGTTTGAAACTACCTCCCACAAATGCAAAATCAGCATACGTGTATAGTGCTAATAGTATACCTATTGAATCAACAATAATAACATTTTCACCATTGTAATTATTTAAATGTGAGAATCTAATAGTAGTAAGTTCTTCAGCAAAGTCGTGTTCAATTTTATCAAGGTTTAGTATTGATGGTTCGTGTGGGGCTATTATCAGTAATAAATTCTCTTTATACTTACAAAGTTTTTTAAAAACAGGAATAATTATTTCATGATCTTCTTCCCAAGTGCTACCGGCTACAAACACTGTCTTGTCTTTAAATAATTCTTCATTTATGAGATTTCTTTCCTTTGATGTTATGCTCTTTTCATAAACACGATCAAATCTTGTGTCACCCACAACTTTAATCTTTTCACTATCTTTAACAAACACCTTAAATCTTTCGTTATCAATTTTTGAAACGGTTAAAATTTTGGAAAGATCATTAAATAAATATTTATGAAAATTTTTAATTATTGGAATACATCTCGCAGAATTATTTTTCATAGTAGCATCTATAAGGATTGCAGGAATACCCTTGTCTTTTATTGCCCAAATATGATTTGGCCAAATATCATATCTCATTAAAACAACTAAATCGGGTTTAACAATTTGTATAAATCTTTCTGCATTTGATTTAGAATCTAAAGGAATATAGGAAACCAAATCTGCATATGGGTACCTTAAAGAGTTTTCATAACCCGAAGGTGAAAAAAAAGTAACCAATATATTAAAATTTCTTGTATTTTTTAATTCTTTTATTATAGGTTTGGCTTGTTCAAACTCACCAAGAGACGAGGAATGAAACCAAATTAGATGTTTGGTTTTATCAAGTGAAGCTGCATTTATTATCAGGTCTTCAAATATTCTTTTTCTTCCTCTTATTCCTCTTCTTATCTTTGAATTAAAAAAACTGCTTATTTTTATTATAATGTACAGTAGTGGAACAATAAGTAAGTTATATATAATTTTCCAAAAGCTTTTCATTTATCATTCAATAGTTTATGCAATTTATTAAAAGCAAATTCCGGAGATAATTTTATCATACAATTAAAATGTTTTTTCGGGCATTTATTTCTACCTATATGCGAACAAGGTCTGCAAGTTAATGAATTGTTTTCTAAAATTAAATTTTTGTTTTTGTATGGAGCAAAACCAAATTCTTTTACTGTTGAACCAAAAAAAGTTAGTACCGGAACACCCACAGAACAAGCAGTGTGCATTAAACCTGAGTCATTACAAACTAGCACTAAACACTGTTTCATATCTTTTGCTGTTTGAAGAAGATCATTATCATTGCAAAGATTTATTGCAAAAGGGAGATTATCTTTTAATTGTTTACAGATTTGTTTGTCGCTTTTCCCACCGAACAAAACAATTTCAAATCCATTATTGTTTAATTCTTCACCTAATTGAATATAATAATCAATTGGCCACATTTTTGTAAAATGTTTACTTCCGGAACCAAATCCAATATATTTTTTATCATCCGTTAATTTGGTTTTAATATTTTCAGGAATATATAAATTCAGGCCCTCATCGTCTAAAGAAAAATTAGGAATAGTTTGTGTATATCTAACAGGAATTTGTGGAAGTGATTTAAGTTTGTTAAGCTTAAATTGTACAAGTAAAAATTTATTAATATTATGTTTGTTGAATTTAACTATAGGCCTTTTTAAAACTCTTGTAATTTTTCGTGATCTTAAATTATTTTGAAGATCAATTACAATATCATAATTGTTGAATCTCAATTCTGTGTTTAGTTTTTGTTTTTCATCTTTTCCGATTTGAAAAAGATAAAGATTTGAAATGTATTTATTGTATTTAAGAGCATCTTGATATTGTTTTTTTAAAAGAAAATCTACTGTTATTTGAGGGAACTTCTTTTTTATTGAACGAATTAGTGGTGTTGTGAGTAAAATATCACCCAATGAACTTAGTCTGATAATAAGAATTCTGTTATTATTTTTTAATAAACTTACCAAAGTATTTTTCTATAATAATTAAAACATTAAACTTTTTATACATCTCTTATTAATATACTAAGTAGGGACGTTTAATTCACCTAAGGCGAACAAGTTAAACGTCTTTGCCATACAAGTAAAAAAATTTTAATAATAATTAATAAATTGCAGTTAATAATAATCTAATTTAAATTTAACGTAACAATTATTGAGATTATTTATGACAGATACAAAAACAAATCTTTCTATTGAAAGTCAAGTTTACGCAATTGTTGACCAATTTAAAGACAA
This sequence comes from Bacteroidota bacterium, assembly GCA_022567875.1. GTDB lineage: Bacteria > Bacteroidota > Ignavibacteria > Ignavibacteriales > Ignavibacteriaceae. The sequence goes on from JADFGB010000065.1 coordinate 3,707, forward strand.
CATACCTTTACCAAATGATAGAAACAGGCTTGCTTTTTGTCTCTACAAATATGTAAAAGGTGTAGGTGACTCACCAGAAATACTAGTTAAAACAACAAAGATTAAAATAGAAGGAATTTCAGAAAAAGAATTGGGAGTAAAATTAATTGAAAAAGTTTCTTTAGTAAAAAATAAATGATAGATTATTATAATCTACCATTCTTTTGTAAAAAGATATTATCTTATTTAAGACACTGTATTTTTTGAATCAGCTTCAGCCATAAACTTTTCAACCATTTTTACATCTTCTTCACTTCCTATAAAAATCGGAACCTTCTGATGAAGTTTTTCAGGATTAATCATTAAAATTCTTTGTTTACCGTCAGTCGCTCTGCCTCCGGCACTTTCAATTAAAAATGCCATAGGATTGCATTCATACATTAATCTTAGTTTACCGTTAGGGTGCCTGGAATCAGCAGGATACATAAATATTCCACCGTAAAGCAGGTTACGATGTATATCGGCAACCATGGAACCGATATATCTTGATGAATATGGTCTGTCCGATTCTTTATCTTCTTCTTGAAGATATTTAATGTATTTTTTTAATCCCTTATGCCAATAAAGGTAATTGCCTTCGTTAATGCTGTAGATTTTAGATTTTTTAGGAATCTGTATGTTTTCGTGAGATAACAAGAATTCGCCGAAAGAAGGATCAAGTGTAAATGCGTGAACTCCCTGTCCTGCAGTATAAACAAAAATTGTACTTGAACCATAGACAACATATCCTGCAACTACTTGTTTTATACCCTGCTGAAGACAATCTTCCATAGCACCCGGTGTATTTTCAGGAGTGATGCGTTTATAAATTGAAAAAATTGTTCCGATACTTATATTTGCATCAATATTTGAAGAACCGTCTAGAGGATCAAACAAAAGAACATACTTGCCGATTTTATGTTTTTTAGATATGTGTATTATTCCTTCTTCTTCTTCCGAAGCCATAACACATAGATGACCACCATGGTCCATTGCTCTTATTAACATATCATGGGCAAACATATCAAGCTTTTTTACTTGCTCACCATGAATATTATTATCGCCTGTGAAACCAAGAATATCAACCAAGCCTGCTTTATTAACCTCAAGAGATATAACTTTTGCAGCTAAAGAAAGATCTCGTAAAAGATAGGAAAGTTCTCCGGAAGCCTCAGGATGCATTTTCTCCCCTTCAATAATATGGCGACTTAATGTCATAAATCTTTGTTTTTCCATTACATTGCTCCCTTATCTTTTTAAGCTGACTTTGTTATTTCCTGACCTTTATATTGTAACTGATACAATTTATAATAAATTCCTTTGTTAGTTAAAAGTTCCTGATGATTTCCCGTTTCTCTTATTTTGCCTTTGTGCATTACTATTATTTTATCTGCATTTTGTATTGTCGATAATCTATGTGCAATAACAATAGCAGTACGGCCTACTAAAAGTTTTTTAATAGCTTTCTGTATCAATGCTTCAGTTTCTGTATCAACACTGGAAGTAGCTTCATCTAAAATAAGTATTTGTGGATTATAAGCCAAAGCTCTTGCAAAAGAGATCAATTGTTTTTGTCCAACACTTAGTGTTGCCCCTCTTTCCATAACAATTTCATCGTATTTATTTGGTAACGCCTCTATAAATTTATCTGCACCTACAAGCTCAGCAGCTTTTTTAACTTGTTCTTCGGATATATCTTCATTATCCATGCTAATATTAGAGCGAATATTACCAGAAAAGAGAAAAACATCTTGAAGCACAATAGATATATGTTTACGTAATTCTCTTTTATTTATTTTTCTTATGTCAATTCCATCAATTAAAATAGAGCCGGATTTAATATCATAAAATCTGGTAAGAATATTTATTATACTTGTTTTACCGGCGCCTGTTGCTCCTACAATTGCAACGGTTTCCCCGGGATTTATATTAAATGTAATATCCTTTAATACAGGTTCATCTTTTTTATATTCAAACCAGACATTTTTAAAATCTATTTTCCCTTTAATTTGATTTAACTTTATAGGATTTTCAGGATTGTTTACAAATGTTTTATTATCTAATAAATTAAATATACGTTCTGATGAAGCCATAGCAGTTTGCATAACATTATATTTTTCTGATAAATCTCTAATGGGTCTGAAAAACATTTCTGTATATTGAATAAAAGCAAAAAGAGTTCCTATTGTTAAAGTTGAACTAATGATATTTCCTCCACCGTACCAGATAATGAGTCCTATTGCTATTGAGCTAATAAATTCTACCGACGGGAAAAATATAGCATAATAAAATACTGATTTTATATTGGCTTTTTTATAATCACTATTAATGGAAGAAAAATTTTTCAATTCTGATTTCTCTTTGCTAAAAATTTGTACAACACTCATACCAGTAATATGTTCCTGCATATAAGAATTTAATCTTGCAAGATGTAGACGAACATCTCTATAGCTTTCTCTTACTTTTCTTCTGAACAAGAATGTACCATAAATTAAAAAAGGAAGAACTGAAAGTGTTACTAAGGATAATTTTACGTCGAGGAAAAACATAAAACCCAATATCCAAATGAGAATAAAAATATCACTAGGCCAAATAACCCTAAAAGCTATAAAGCCTATTTGGCTTCAAGACCTGTAGAATGGGAATTAAACGCCATCAAAATTGCGCTCAGTATCCAAGAAAAATTTGACGCAAGGGTTCATATTGTCCACTTATCTACAGCTAAGGGATTTGAATTGATAAATTCCCAGAAGCTAAAAACCAAAAAACTAACCGAAGAAACTTGCTCGCATTACCTGTTTTTTAATGCAAAAGATATTC
>JADFGB010000066.1 GCA_022567875.1 Bacteroidota bacterium
AAAGAAGTTCGGTTAAATGTAAATTTAAGTGGGTCGAAATCTTTGTGACCATTATTTACTAACGGTCTAGAGCGACCAAACAAGGATTTAAAAACAAAACTTACACTGCTTGCATAAATTGTAGCTTCTGCTAATTGAAGACCTATAGACCTAATTTTACTATTCTTATAAGCAAGACCATAACCGTAAAGACCAATAACACCTGCTGCTATAAATAAATTTGAATTATTATCTGCGGTAAACAAGTTATTGTTAATAGTACTTTGGTTGTGCAATGCCCACTGCCTTCCTGTGTTATCAAGAAAAAAAGAACCGGCAGTTGCTGCTGTAACCAGTGTAAGGTTTAAAATATCTCCGGAATTAAAATTTGTAGGGGCTGAAATTATTTTCCCTCCCATTTTTATAAACTTTGCAAAATCATCTCCGATTTGGGCAAAGCTGCTAAATGCGAAAGTATTTATAAAGAAAAGAAGAAAAAGGGATTTAAATTTCATAAACGAATAAATAAATTATCTTGTTTATTTAAGGGTCTAATTTATAGATAACAGATTAGGGCAAAATATCGGCTTAACGACAAAAAGAAATATAGCAATAATTAATTGTTTATTGCCTTTCTTACAAAACCGTTAGCCTTTTCTAATCTTTGTTTTGCTTCATTATAATTTACTTTTACTAAAATCATAACCAATGCTGTTTTAACATGGCCATTAGCTTTTTGTAAATAATTAGTAGCTTCATCATAGCTTACCCCCGTAATGGTCATCACTATATTTTTTGATCTTTCAACAAGTTTTAGATTCGTCATTTGAAGATCGATCATCATATTTTCATATACTTTTCCCAGTTTTATCATTGAGGCAGTTGTCAGCATATTTAGAACTAATTTTTGTGCAGTACCACTTTTCATTCTTGTTGAGCCCATAATAACTTCGGGTCCTACATGAATGCAAATAGCAATATCAACCTCCTTCATGTTAAACTGATCTCTTGGATTACATGAAATAAAAACAGTAGAAGCTCCTAATGCTTTCCCTCTTTTAACAGCGCCAATTGCGTAGGGTGTTCTTGTGCTTGCTGCAATTCCGCATACCACATCTTTTTTTGTTACGGAAGCTTTATCTACAGCGAGACTACCATTTTCTTCCAAGTCTTCAGCACCTTCCTGAGCTTTAAACATAGCTTCTTTTCCACCAGCAATAAATCCTTTTATTAAGTCATCCTGTGTGCCGAATGTTGGGGGACATTCAACGGCATCAAGCACACCCAATCTACCGCTTGTTCCTGCGCCAAAGTATAAGAGACGCCCACCATTTTTTAGTGAATGAACAATTAAGTCAACGGTTTTTTCAATGTAAGGTAATTCTTTTTCGATTGCGAAAGGAACGGTTTTATCTTCTTCGTTTATTATTTTTAATATCTCAGAGGTGGAAGCCACGTCGATATTCATAGAATTATTATTTCTTTTTTCCGTGGTTAATTTTTTAAGTTCATCAAATAAATTTTTTAATTTATTATCAGAACTCATTTATGAAGCTCCAAAAGAACCAGCTTTTTCCCATTTTGATTTCTTACGTTTGAAGGTTTATAAGATAAATCAAAAATTGTTGACTTCTTTATATAAGCCTTATATTTCATTTCTGCTTTTTGAATTTCAGCTTCTAAATTACCGCCCTTAATACAAACCAAAAAAGCTTTTTCTTTTATAAGCGGCAGAAAATATCTAAAGAGAATAATTAAAGGAACACTTGCACGACTTACAACCAAGTCAAATTTGTTTGAGTATTTAGCAATAAACTCCTGACTTTCAACTCTGTCATTTTCAACATGAACATTACTTAATTTAAGTTTGTTGACAAATTCTTTAACAGCATCAATTTTTTTACTGGTGGAATCAACAAGCACACCCCTTAGTTCAGGCCGTGTAATTGCCAAGGGAATACCCGGGAAGCCTCCCCCGGTTCCAATATCAATAAAATACTTACATTTTTCAGGAATATACTTTTCGATAAAAGATGAAATGAAAATGTGGTTTTCTATAATATTGTCAATATCTTTACGGGATATTAAATTGATTTGCTTGTTTTTTTCAACCACCAATTCAGCAAAAAAAGAGAGTTGCTGAACTTTCATTATGTCACCGTTTATCTTGTTTTCCCAATAAAAATTAAATAATTCTTGTTGGTATTTATTTTGGGCATTAATCATATTAAAATTAAAAATTACTTTTTTAAATATACTAATAATATAGAAATATCTGAAGGTGTTACGCCTGATATACGAGAAGCCTGTCCTATAGAGCGTGGTTTTATCCGATTTAATTTTTCTTTTCCTTCTGCCGATAAAGCGTTTAACGTTAAATAATTTAAGCTTAAAGGAATATTTGCGGATTCATATTTTTCAAATTTATTAATTAGTTCCTGCTGCCTTTTAATATAGCCCTCATATTTTAATTCTATTTCGACTTGTTCAAAAGCAATTTTATCACTTACCAAATTTTTAACTATTTTATGTGTGTTAACATCAATAAACTGTATAAGATCTTTCAAGTTTAATTCTGCACGCTTACTTAATTTAGCGATTGATCCGGTTGAATCTAAAAGAGGTGAATTATTTTTTTCTAATAGATTATTAATATCCCTTGCGTGAATTTTTATATTGTGAAATAATTTGATACATTCATTAATTAAAATTTCTCGCTCGGCAATTTTTTTGTTTTTATTTTCATCGATTAAATTAAAATTAAATCCATAACTTGATAATCTCCTGTCGGCGTTATCTTGACGTAACAACAATCTGTATTCTGCTCTTGATGTAAACATTCTGTAAGGTTCTTCAGTAGATTTATTAACAAGGTCATCAATTAAAACACCTATATAAGCTTCGCTTCTTTTTAGAACAAAATTAGGTTTTCCCTGTATCTTGTTGGCTGCATTTATACCGGCTAGAATTCCTTGTGCTGCAGCTTCCTCGTACCCTGAAGTTCCGTTTATTTGTCCTGCAAAGTACAACCCTTCAATCAGTTTTGTCTCTAATGTAAGATCAACCTGGTGAGGAGGAAAAAAATCATATTCTACTGCATAGCCGGGTCTTATCATTTCACATTCTTCTAAACCTTTAATATTTTTAAGAGCTTCAAATTGAATTTCTTCCGGTAGCGATGAAGAAAAACCATTTACATAAATTTGTTCACTGTCCAAACCTTCAGGCTCAAGAAAAAGCTGGTGTTTTTCTTTATCTGCAAACCTTACAATTTTATCTTCAATAGACGGACAATATCTTGGACCAATTCCTTTAATTCTACCTGTAAACATTGGCGATTGTTCAAATCCCTTTTCCAAAATTTTATGAACCTTCATATTGGTATATGTAATATGACAACTTAACTGAGGTAAAAAAGGAAATTTGGAAAGATCTGTTGAATAAGAAAAAGGTTGAGGATTTTTATCTCCAGGTTGCTCTTCCAAAATATCCCAATTAATTGAATCTTTTTTTAACCTTGGCGGAGTTCCGGTTTTAAGTCTGCCGGATTCAAAACCAAGATCAATCAACGATTGAGTGATACCTGTAGACGGTTGTTCGCCAAATCTACCTCCCTTGGTAGATGTTAACCCAATATGCATTTTTCCATTTAAGAACGTACCCGATGAAAGAATTAAGGCAGAACAAGTAAAGTCTTTATTATCAATTGTACCAACACCAATTATTTTTTTATTTTCAATTAAAATCCTGGTAATATTAGCCTCAACAATTGATAAATTATTTGTTGAATTTGCTATATTATACGCTTCTTCTGAATATAACTTTCTATCTGATTGACACCGAGGAGACCAAACAGCAGGTCCTTTCGATTTATTCAACATTCTGAATTGAATGCCTGTCTTATCTGCAATCTTTCCCATTACACCACCTAAAGCATCAACTTCTCTCACTAAATGTCCTTTTGCTGTGCCTCCGATTGCAGGGTTACATGACATTCTTCCGATTGCGTGCTTATCCATTGTAAGCAATCCAACAGAACAACCCATATTTGCAGCTGCAACTGCAGCTTCCAGCCCAGCGTGTCCACCACCAATAACTATTATTTCAAAATGATTCATAATTAAGCTTTTCTCTTAGTTTCACGTGAAACTTTTCTTTCGGAATTAATAATTATTTTCACGTGAAACATTATTTTTCTTTTCAATTATTTTCCGATGCAAAATTTTGTGAAAATATTGTTGAGAATATCATCGGAAGTAACCTCTCCTATTATTTCACTAAGATTATTTTCAGCATTTCTTAAATCTACGGCTATAAATTCACCGCTCATTTTTGATGATATTGAATTATTTGCTTCTATTAAAGATTCTTTTGCTTTCTTTAAGCAATTATAATGTCTTAGGTTTGAAACTACGGCATTTTTCTCGCTGTAATTTGAGCTTCCAAAAACTTTTATTTTCATTAAATTAAATAAATCGTTTATTCCTTCGCCGGTTAAAGCTGAAACTTTAATATCGGATTTTATTTTTGTTTCTTTGTTCAGGTCTATTTTATTTAATACATTAATAATATTTTCTTGTTTGTTAAGAGTTATTAACTCTTCAAACAAATCATACGGATAATCCTGTTCAACATCATTTATAAAAAGAATTAAATCAGAATTTTTTATCACTTCCCTGCTTCTTATTACACCTTCTTTTTCAATTTCATCCTCCGATATACGAATACCGGCGGTATCATAAAGCCTGAATAATATTCCATTGATTGAGACTTCTTCTCTTATTACGTCACGGGTAGTTCCCGGGGTTTTACTTACTATTGCCCTGGCTTCTTTTAGAAAGTAGTTTAGTAAAGAAGATTTGCCAACATTTGTCAACCCTACCAAAGCAACATTTACGCCGTCTCTAACAACTTTTCCGAATGAATATGAATTTAATAGTAAATCGATTTCATTAATAATAGAATCAGTTCTTTTTTGTAATTCATTAAATTGGATAAACTCCACATCTTCTTCTGCAAAATCCAATTCTAATTCCACAAGAGATGATGTGTTGATAAGCATTTCTCTCAAGCTTTTAACCTTTTGTGAAAGAAGACCATCCAATTGATTACGAGCACCTTTAAGTGAAGCCTCTGTTCTTGAATTTATTACATCAGCAACAGCTTCCGCCTGAGCAAGATCTATTTTGCCGTTTAAAAATGCTCTCTTTGTAAATTCTCCCGGTTCTGCAAGGCGAACATTATTTTCCAATAATAATTTTATTATTTTTTGTGAAATAAATGAACTTCCGTGTGTGCTTATTTCTACACTGTCTTCCCCTGTATAAGAATTAGGAGCTTTGAAAACGGAAACCAGTACATCATCAACAATATTATTATTCGAGTCTAAAATATTTCCATAATGAATAGTATGAGTATGTGAATCAATCAATTTTGATTTGCCTGAGAAAATTGTGTCAGTTGCAGAAACAGCAAGTGGACCGCTAACCCTAATTATTGAAATTGCACCAACACCGGAAGGAGTAGCAATTGCAGCAATCGTATCGTCTGATTGAATTTTATCCATTGCAAAAAAACTAAATTATAAACTTGCAAAAATATCTATTTTATATAAATAAAACAATAAAATGTCGCACTTACTAATTGAATTTTAGTTGGGTAGATTCAACCAACAAGTCTGCATTGTTATTATGTCATACAAAAAAGAATATTTGTACATATAAAAACAAAAAATAGTTATAATTATGACATAATGACAAGAAAGCCATTTGTTTTCGTAAAGCCATTAACTCATTATAATTAAAGAAGATATGGTGATATTTACAGCTTGGCACACAAATTGTCTATTAAGCGTTGAAAATAATTAATGAAAAATAAAAATAAGGAGTTCAGCCATGACACTAATAAAATGGAACCCAACAAGTGATTTATTTAATCTTGAAAAAGAGTTTAATAAAATGTTTAATAAATTTGGAATAAGCAGAGCAGATGAAGATGCATACGAAAATGCAGTTTGGTCACCGCTTGCTGATATTTCTGAAGATGATGACAAATATGTAATAAAACTTGATTTACCGGGAATAGACAAAAAGGATGTTAAACTTTCCTTTATAGACGGACAAATAACAATCAGCGGTGAAAAAAAACAGGAAAACAAAGAAAAAAACACCAAGTATCATAAGGTTGAAAGAATGTTCGGAAAATATTATCGTTCTTTCTTATTCCCTGCTGAAATTAAAGAAGACAAAATTGATGCACAATTTAAAAACGGTCAATTAACTATTACAATACCCAAAGCTGATGAAGTTAAACCGAAAGAAATTGAAATAAAGGTTAGCTAAGTCTCTTAGAAAAATAATAAATAATAAAGGGTAACTATTATAGTTGCCCTTTATTGCATTTGATAAAAACCGGAGAATTGAAAAATGAGTTCAGTAGATACAAAAACAAAAAAATATAAATTTAAAGCAGAAGTTAAACAACTTCTTGATATTTTAGCTCACTCACTTTATACAAGCAGAGATATATTTTTGCGTGA
>JADFGB010000067.1 GCA_022567875.1 Bacteroidota bacterium
GCCAAAACATAGAAGGTGGTTTCAGTACTTCCGTAAAATGTTGAGGTTAAAATACCTATGAATGAATCCGGTCCGTGCACAGAGATAACTTCCGTCATTATCCCCAAAGAACCGCTCCCCGAAAGGGGACGCATCAATGCCATCGGCAGTGCATCAACGGGCATACCTATAAAATCAGTGAGGGGATGAATTACAAACTTCAGCCAATCCATCGCACCGCCTGCACGGAATATTCCTATAGCTACAAGCATAGCAACGAGATAAGGTATTATTTTAACAGCAATTTGGAATCCCTCCTTTGCACCTTCAATAAATTGCTCATAAACCTTGACTTTTTTTATCAGTCCGTATCCTAAAAAGAGAACTATCACAAGCGGTATTGCAAGGGTTGATAATAACTGTATTGCAACTTTAAAAGAAGAAACGTTTATAAACGAAAATGCAGAAGAAAGTGACTTGCCCAAACCGGTCAGTGTAAATATTAAAATAGTTATTATCAATAATCCGATAATAGAAAAAAACTTTGAGTTTTGTTTAATCCAGTTTTTAAAATCACCTTTTTTCATTGGAAATTTTTCAAACAATTTTGCAGCAAAAACACCTGCTATTGTAGCGCAGGAAGATGCGAACAACGAAGTCCCTATTATTATTGCAGGATCAGAACTACCGGACGCTGCCCTAACAGCAATAGCGGTTGCGGGAATTAATGTAATACCTGCAGTATTTATTGCTAGAAAAGTACACATAGCATTTGTGGCTGTTCCCTTTTCGGGGTTTAACTTTTCAAGTTCTTCCATTGCTTTTAGTCCGAACGGAGTTGCAGCATTACCAAGCCCAAGCATATTAGCGGAAATGTTCATAATCATTGAACCCATAGCGGGATGGTCTGATGGAATATTCGGGAATAACCATTTAGTAAGCGGTTTTAAAAAATTTGCAATTGATTTAATTAAACCCGCGTCTTCGGCAACCTTCATTATTCCAATCCACAAAGCCATAATGCCAATAAGTCCCAAGGCAATATTTACGGCAATGCCTGCGTATTCAAGTGCTGCATTTGTAACATTCTTTAATTTTATAAATGATACTCTTTCAAAAATTATTTTAGCATTATTATTTTCTAAATAAAGAGTTGCATTTATATCATTATCTTTGCCAAAAGCCTTTGCAATTGACTGCAAAATTTCAGGCATATTACTATTTACAAATAAAACTGCTTTTGCTTCATTGCTATCTTTTTCAAAAGTTAATACTGATTTAAATATAATATCAGAAGTAGTGCTGTCGTTAAATATTTTATTAAAAAGATTTTTGTCTATTGTAAGTGTAGCTTTTACGGTTTTGGGGATAGTCTTTATTACATTTTGATTTTCTTGAACAGAGACACTAATTGATTCATTATTATGGTATTTATTTTCACTTATATCTATCAGATCATTTGTTACTGCTGCACCTATTCCTAAAAATAATAAGCCAATCCAAACATAATTAAGCATCGTGTTTTACCGCAAATATATTTTGTATCAGTAATTTTTTAAATTTCATAATAAATGTTAATTCCTAGAAGTATGAATGTATGTCCGCCTTCGGCTGTGTATGGTTGATTGAAAGGAATTTCGTAAATTTATTCATAATCTTTTTTCCAATCGTCATTATTTAGTTTTTTAATAAAAGACTTATTTAAATTTATTAATTTATTTTCTAATGAATAATGAAGCTGATCATATTCATCAAACCATTCTCTTTCAAGTGTCTCCTGCAGTGACCTTCAGCTATATTAGAATGAACAGAGAAAATTGAATCCTCGATTTGTGCTTTCACTTTGAATGAAATTGATTTTAAAGTGTTTAATTTCTTTTTGACAAAAACAAAAAGTTCTATAGCTTCATTCCATACAATAAGTTTTCTATACCCACGATTAATATTTTTATTCCTATTTAATAATTCTTTATCTATCATTTTTCATACATCCATACAACCATTCATTCATACAACCAATTATTTGTTTTTATTCTGAATATGTTATTGATATTGTTTAATTATATATATTTCCCTTTCAAAGGGGAAGGAATGAATTCCGTTTATATTTGCTACTGTTATTTTAAGAATGTGTTCACCTTCTTTAATATTTGTAATATCAATTTTCAATAAATTATTTTTCGCATTAAAAGAATAATCATTGAATTTAACAGAATCAAATTTTACAACAATAGAATTTGGAATTATGTTAGTTGAATCTTCAATTATAAAATTTATCTCTCTATTATTAATACCAATTGAATCAATATCAGAAACAGGTTTTATAATTGGCATTCCTGCTTTAAAAAATCTGCAAAGTCCTTTAAATATTCCCCAGGCTTCAATCCTGTTGAATAATAATTCTGTTAATCTCTGTGATTCATAATGATGAGTAGTAAAACCGCCCTCAACCAAAACAGCAGGCATTTTTGAATTTCGTAAAACAGAAAAGCCGTCATTCGGATAAATTATATAATCGGAATATGTGCCGTCAAAAGAATATGGACCGCCGGAGTTACGCATAGCATAGGATAAATCTCTTTGTATATATTTTGCTAAATCATGATTGACGGAATTATATTCATAATATTTGGGCTTTGCGTGGTAATACGTTGACGTGTAATTTGTCCAAATATCACCTATGCTGCCGGGTGCATTATGGTGAATGCTAATAAATATATCGGCATTTAAGCTGTCTGCTAATCTTGAACGGTCTTGCAGAGCTACAGTTTTATCTTTATCTCTTGAAAGAAAAACAACTGCATTAGCCTGCCTTAAAAAAGTTGTAAGTGCTAATGCAACATTTAAATTTATATCGGCTTCAATTGCATCGCCTTCAAAGCCAATATTGCGTCTGTCATCCCCGCCGTGTCCCGGGTCTATAAATATTATTTTGTTTTTTATATAAGGTGTATACTTTTCAATAAATTCAATTTTTTTTTGGGGATTTCTAAATTCTTTTGGTAATTCGTAATCAACATACCTACTTCCGGAACAACCGTTAAAAAGTTGAATGAATAAAAAAGAAATAATGAGAAAAGAATTCCGTTTTATGTAATTACTTTTTGTCAATTAATAGTTTAATTTATTTCTTAATGCAGTTGCCGTTAGAATCTGTAAACAAACATTTGGAACAATGCTTTAGATTTTTTTTATAATTATTAATTCTCATATTATTAACAGCTTCTTTTAAATATCCACCAAATTCAGTTAGTTCTTCTTTTTTTATTGATTTGGAATAAACATCCAGCGGATGTTTTATAAAAATTAATTTTATATCAATTTGTTCTATTCTATCGTATAGCTGTATTATTAAATAAGCATAAAAATTTAATTGGGGTAAATAATTTTCAATCCTGTCCTTGATTTGCTCTTTTTGAATATTATCGGTTTTATAATCAACAATAGTAATTTTATTATCTTCAAAAATTATTTTATCAATAATCCCGTATAAATAATAATCATTTTCTTTTAGATATAATTCAAATTCATTTGTATAGTTTTTATGCGAGTTAATTTCACTAAAAATTGGAGCTTCATAAAATCCTCTTAAATCATTTTTAATATCTTCTTTAAGGCTGTTTTTTATTTTATCGTTTAATATTAATTGAAAATTCTTTTCATTTAAAACAGAATTTAAATAATTATCTAATTCATCATATTTTATCTCTTTCTGCAGAATATTATGTATTAATTTACCTTTTAATTCCGGTGGATAATTACCCAAAGGTAAATTATTTTTCTCTTTTAAATCTTCGTCCTGTTCAATTTCGGAAGGATTAAACTCATATTCATTTTCTGTAGATTTTGATTTATCATAATTTTTATAATTCTCGTAAAGCTTTGTTAAACCAAGATCATAAGTAAATTTATATTTTAAAGGGCACTGTGAATAAACGGCTATTTTGGTCGCGGAAATAATTTCTCCCGAGGGATGATCAATAATCTGATCAATGTTAATTATTATGTTTTTTTTATCAAGCACATCAATGATTTCAATTGGTTTAACAGGTAGTAATCCAACTTTTTTTATTATCGGAATATTTATATCAATATTCTCAATTATATTTTTGAAACTTTTCTCGTCAGTAACTAATCTCTGAAATTTTGTTGAAATATTTATCGAATCACTTTCATCATTAAACTCAAGTGCTGATGATAGTAACCCCAAAAAAGATCTATTTCCATATTTTTTTTCTTTTGTTGAGGAAATGAACAAATAATCTTTTGCACGGGTAATACCAACATAAAGCAATCGTTTCAGTTCAGCTTCGTCTTTTTTACTATTAATAATATTGCTGATACTTAACAATGGTGGTTCAATAAAATCTTCATAATATCCATCATCAACAGGAAGTTTGGATAGTATTCCAAATTCTTTATCAATTATTACTTTTTTATTTCTACTTTTATTTTGTTCTCCGCATTTATATAAAAACACAGCAGGAAACTCTAACCCTTTTGCTTGATGCAACGTCATAATATTAACAGCGGATGAATCTAAAGTCAAAATACTCTGAGCTTCATCACTTATTTTTTCAATAGAATTTTTTAAATATTCTACATAATCATATAAAGTTTTAAAAGGTTTTTGAGAATAATTATTGGTAATGGATATTAATTTTTGAAGATTTGCAATCTCTTGTTTCCCATTTATTCGTGATGCCAAGGTAGAAATAAACGGGGATTCTTTAAATATTTTTCTTAATACAAATGATACCTCGGAACTTGAAGCAAGATTTATATTTTCCTCTAAAGTTTTAATAAGATGATTCAGCCCATTATTATTTAAGGAATATTTCTTAAGTTTCTTCCAAAAACCTTCACCGATTTCCAAAGATACTTCAAACAAAATGCTGTCGGATAAGTTAAAGAATGGTGATCTCATAATTCCGATTAAAGCCGTATCGTTTTTATTATCCAACAAAAATGAGAAGTAATTATAAACATCGTAGATAGGCTGTCTTTGATAAAACCCCTGCCCTCCCACAATAGTAAAGGGAATCCCATATTTTACAAAAGCTATTTCCAATTCTTTAAAGTATTTTCTTCTACGACAAAGTATTGATATATCCTGCCATTGAATATTTTTTTCTTCGTTTTGTACTATAGTTTTCCATTTATCTTCATTAACTAATTTTAATATTCTTTTTGCCACTAATTCTGATTCGGTAATATTTTCATCTTGTTCATCATTATTTTCGGCAGATAATATTTCTATTTCTCCATTTATACTGTCATTACGTGCACAGACAAGTTCAGAATAAGTTACTTCATTATATAATGGGTTAGGATTTGAAAATAAATTCCTAAATACGTAATTAGTAAAAGCAGAAATTACAGGCGACATTCTAAAACTATCCGGTAGAGAAAGAAGTGAATCGTTTCCTTCTAATTCCTTAATATCATTTTTTGTTTTTGTAAAGATATTCAGATCAGCATCTCTGAAGCTATATATACTTTGTTTTTCATCCCCGACAATAAATAGATTCCCATTCTTCAAATAATCCAGAATCGGTAAGAAAATATTGTACTGAAGTTCGTTTGTGTCCTGGTATTCGTCAATCATTATGTACTTAAATTTCTTTTTCAGTTCACTAATTACGCTTGGATCAGAAATAATGTTTTTTGTAAAAAGTAAAATGTCTTCATAATCCAAGTAACCTAATTCTGTTTTTCTTTTTTCATAATTTTCAAGACACAATTGAAAAATGTTTAACAGTTTAATAGAAAATTCTGCTAATTTTTTATTAACCACTTCTTCATTTATTTCAAGATTCAATTTTGCAAGTCTTTCATAAAACTCTTCAATTATATTCCTTTCATCAGAATGCTGCAGATATGAATCATTCTTAAGATATCCTTGTTTACGAATTAAGTTTTTATTTGTTAAAAGATGGTCCCCTATCTTTTTTAAGATTATTAAGTTTTCCTTTAATTTGTTTTGTCCCTTTATTTTTGAAAGAAGATTTTTAATCTCCAACCCATATTTATTGTCTTTTTTATTTATTAATACATCATCATTTAAAAGTTTAATCTTTGTTACCACAATACTTAAATCATCGGAAAATATTTTCTCTAAATATCCTGCATAAATTTTTGTGTAATTATTGACTGTACCATCAATATTGTTTTTATAAATATAATCTTGGATAACTGAAATTTTTCTTCGTTCATATATAAGATTTGTAATTACTTCACTTAAAGAATTTTTGGAACCGAGAATTCTAATTACTTTTTTAATTTCGCTGTTCTTGTCTGCATCATGAAAAATCTTTTTTATTTCTTCATCAATTGCTAATTCAATTAATTCATTTGAAGTGATTTGGTCTATGGGGGTAAAGTTTGCATCAATTTTTGATTCAACTGGAAATTGCCTTAAAACATCTACACAAAAAGAATGGATAGTAGAAATGTGTGCTGAAACTAACTGTCTTCTGATCTGATTCCATTTATTTAA
>JADFGB010000068.1 GCA_022567875.1 Bacteroidota bacterium
CAAGGTAATTTATTTTTAGATAAATTCTTCGGTGCTGAGATTTCATATTTAAATAAAGAAAATTATTTAGAAGTAAATAGTATTATGCAGGAAGAAGCTGAAGCTTTTAAGAAAAAAGGTAAAAAAGTTTATGTAATTCCTGAGGGAGGATCTAATGCTTTGGGAATTTGGGGCTATATATCTTTTGTAGATGAATTAAGAAAACAGGTCGATTTAAAAAAAATTGAAGCTATTCTTTCAGCTTCAGGCTCCGGTGGGACTGCAGCAGGTCTGTTAGTAGGAGTATCTTTATTAAAATTACCGGTAAAAATTTATGCTGTAAATGTACTGTATTCTAAAGAGGTTATAAGAAAAAAAATTCTTAATTTAGCCGAAGGTTGTATTCGCGAATTCAATCTAACCTGTAAATTGAATGAAACTAAATTAGAAATATTGGATGGATATTCAAAAGAAGGATATAAAAACATTGAGAAGAAAAAATTAAAACTCATAAAAAACTTTGCTCAAGCTTCGGGAATACTATTAGATCCCGCTTATACAGGTAAAGCATTTACTGCTTATTATGAAAACTTTTTAATGAAAAAGAAAGGAATGAAAGTAATATTTATTCACACAGGTGGGATGTTTAGTGTATTTGCAAAAAACAACAAGTATCTCGCAGTATAATTATTACTTTGTCTTAGTAAGTTTTTAGATTTATTTTAACTTAGTTGATATTAATTAGTATGGAGTTGTACTGAAATGGAAGATCAAAAAATAAGAGTTCTTGTTGCCAAGGCAGGTTTGGACGGACACGATAGGGGAGCAAAAGTAATTGCAGCTGCTCTTAGAGATGCAGGAATGGAAGTAATTTACACAGGTCTTAGACAAACCCCTGAAACGATAGTGGAAGCTGCACTGCAGGAAGATGTGGATGTAATAGGGATAAGTATATTGTCGGGAGCACATTTAACAATACTTCCAAAAATATTAAACTTGATGAAAGAAAAAGGATTGGATGATGTTCTTTTAACCGGGGGCGGAATTATTCCCGAAGAGGACATTATTAAATTAAAAAAAATGGGTGTCGGCGAACTATTTACACCAGGTGCGCGCACAACTCAAATTGCAGAATATATAAAAACCTGGAGGAAGGAAAATCCGAGGAAATAATATATAAAAAGGGGACACGAAAAACGTGAATTTTAAGACGTTATACGGTTGAAATTATGTTGGCTTAGGCATTACTTTAAAATAAATTTGTAACATTTTGACCAGCAGTTGTTATTAAATCTCATTGTGAAACAAAAAAACTCCATAAACTCTTAAATAT
Organism: Bacteroidota bacterium; assembly: GCA_022567875.1. Lineage (GTDB taxonomy): Bacteria > Bacteroidota > Ignavibacteria > Ignavibacteriales > Ignavibacteriaceae. The sequence goes on from JADFGB010000068.1 coordinate 1,313, forward strand.
CAATCTTTTATAATGGCATATCATTTGAATTATATTGATGATATGGATTTAAAATTTACAAAAAGACTTAAAATTTTATTTACTCTTATTTTTACTTTAGGGTTTAGCCAATTAAATTTTGCTGTTGTTGCTACAGAAGGTGGGTATTCTAATAAAATATCAATATTTAATGGAGAAACAATAAAATTTTATATTTCCACTTCTGCATCATCATATCAAATTGAGATATATAAAATAGGTGAAAATGCCGGTTTAGTTTTTACATCTTCTACAATTCAAGGGGGACTCCAATTTATTCCCTCCGATGCTTATAAAAATGGTTGTAATTGGTCCACAAGTTTCGAGATGGTAATACCAAATGATTGGGAACCAGGTGTTTACAAAGCTATATTCCCAGTATCGAGTGCTCAATTCGAAAATAACGGTGAAATTATTTTTGCAGTTAAAACTACAAATTTAGGCTCGTTTTCTACAATTGCAGTAATTTTAACGGTTAATAATTGGAATGCATATAATAATTTTGGCGGTAAAAGTTTATATAATTATAATTCCACAAATTTACAGAAAGCTGACAAAGTTTCATTTGAAAGACCTTTTACTTTAAGCAGTATTTCAGATTTTCATAATTGGACAGAAAAATTAATTAATTGGTTTGTAACTGAAAATGTAGTTGCTGAATATATTACAAGTGTGGACTTATACCAGGACCCGGATCTACTTTCAAATTATGATGTAGTGATAGATGTAGGGCACGATGAATATGTTTCTCTTCCGGAAAGAGATCAAGTACAGAATTTTGTAAATAACGGTGGAAGATTGATGATATTATCAGGAAATACATATTGGTGGCAAGTCAGACTTGAAGACAATGGAAGGACAATGGTTTGTTATAAAGATCCTAATAATGATCCTGAACTGGGAGTGAATGATGAGGTTGTAACAACTAGATGGTATGATTATCCTCTTTTTAATCCGGAGATAAAATTAACAGGCGTGACATTTAGAGAAGGAGGTGTTGTAAATTATGAAGACGGGGTTTTGCCTAAATCTCAAGGCTACGGTGATTTTGCAGTTTATAACTCTCATTATTGGGTATACAATGGAACAGGACTTAAAGACGGCGATGAGTTTGGATACGATGCAAGCATAGTGGGAGTAGAGGTTGACGGTAATGATTTTACATGGCAGAATGGAATTCCGACTGTAACAGGTAATGATCAAGCACCCACCAACTTTAGAATATTTGGGCTTTCTCCGGCTGATAACAGAGAAAATTACCCGAATGGGCATGGTATTATGGGATTGTATTTTACCGAAAACGGAGGAGCTGTATTTACTGCTTCAACTCTTAATTGGACTAAAGGGCTTCCGAATGATGTAGATGTACAAAAAATAACTCACAATATTTTAACTCAATTTTTAAAAAATACTTTTCCCCCTGAGATTGTTTCCTGGACACCTGGTGAAACTATATCAAAAATAATAAATCAAGAATCTGTTTTTATAAATGATAGAGAAAATATTTTTCTTTCAGATCCTTCTTTAAATTTTCATATAAACGCTGTTGACCCGAGAGGGGAAGCAATAAATTATATTTGGGAAATAAACGGTAACGAAGTTATCAATTCTAATTCATCTGATTTTATTTTTAATAATACTGTACCACCCGGAGATTACACTATAACTGCTTATGCATATAACTCTACAGATACTTCTCAAATTTCTTGGAATATTACTACAGCAAATTCCGTAACAAATTATGCTGTTAGCGGAACTATAGTATATGATAATATATCAGCATCACCTTTGTCAAATGTTACAGTTCAATTAACTCCTGCTAACGGTGGTAACAATTTAATAGTGACAACTGATGCAAACGGAAATTATAGCTTTAATAATGTTGTGTCCGGAAATTATGATTTAACCGCAACATCTTCTACACAATTCCCAACAAACTTTATAAATGCAACAGATGGTTTATTGGTTGCACGCTATTTTGCAGGGTTGCAGACACTTAATCCTTTAAGGCTTAATGCAGCAGATGTTGATAATTTAGGGGGAGTTAATGCCACGGATGCTCTAATAATTATAAGAAGGTTTGCTAATATGATCTCTACATTTACGAAATCGGATTGGATATTTGAGACAAAACAAATCAGTGTTACAAATTCAAATTTAACAACTCAAAATTTAAAGGGAATTGCTACGGGGGATGTGGATGCTTCGGCACAGGGTCCATTCTAACCCCTTTGTCGAATTATTTTACCGCTTGTCGAAAACATCAAAAATTAAGATAAAAAATCAAATCGATTTATAAAGAGAAAGGGTCTTATTCTGATACAAACCCCCATAATAAAATATGTCTTTTCATTCAAGAAAAAGGACTTTCCTGTGGCATATAACTTGCTTACATATAATTCAGATAAATAATAAGGTTTACAACAATGAAAAAAATATTTTTACTTTTTGTATTTACATTAATTTTTAATGGATTAACTTTTGGACAAGCAACGATAAGTCTTCCTGACATTACAACCCAACCAAATGCTGACATCAGTATTCCAATAGATGTAACAGGGTTCAATAATGTAAGCGCAATAAGCATAGTTATAAATTATGATCCGAATGTCTTAACATTTCAATCAAATCCGGATCCATTAACAGGGAATTATTTTATTAACAATCCTACCGGTCAGATTAGAATAGGATGGTTTAGTATTACACCTTCTAATTTTGCAGATGGTACATTATTACATTTAAATTTCAAATATATTGGTGGTAATACTAATCTTGATTTTGAAACAACTAACACGAATGAAATTGCGGATGCCATGGGTGCCAGCATTTCAACTACATATAAAAACGGTAGTGTTTCTTTATCGATAATAACTCCAACCGGTTCAATCGGTGATTATGTATGGGATGATTTAGATAAAAATGGAATGCAGCAAGATAAAACAATTGAACCTCCTTTATCAGGAGTAACAGTAAAATTACTTGATGCAAGCAATAACGAATTAAAAACAACAACAACAGATGCTGAAGGTGGGTATTTATTTACAGGATTATCTGCGGGTACTTATAAAGTAAAATTTGAATTGCTTAATGGATATGTTTTTAGTCCTAAAAAAGTTGATTTTCCCACTTCCCAAAACGGGGATTCTGATGCAGATCCGACTACAGGACTTACAGATGAAATTACTTTAACAGAGAATCAAAATCTTTACGGAATTGATGCAGGAATGTATAAGTCACCTGTTGTTGTTCAAACTCCGGAACCATGGGTTGATGTAAATGATTATAAAACTGTTTCACCTGATTCGGGATTGACAACTACTTACACAATAACATTTGCAAATAATGGAAACGGTGATTTATTCAATGCAACTATAATAGATACAATACCAACAGGGTATTCTTATGTTTCAAGCAGCGGAGGAATTTCTTCTGCCGAAACTTCAAGCGGAAGTAACATTGTAATTTTCCAAATCGGGACGGTTGCCGCTAACAGTGCAGATTCTGTAAAATTAACTGTTAGAGTTACCAACTTGGAATCTGATTATTTAATGAAAGCTTGTTTACTCGGTAACGATGGAAATTCAAATAATTATCAAGTTTGTGCCGATGATTTGAATTTCTATGATTCAGCAAGCGGAGGCGGTGATGGAGGTATTGAATCTAAGGGAGATTTAGCTTCATTATTACTTAAGAGACAACTATTAATTAAATATGGAAGAACTACACCGATTCTTGTAAAATCAGAGGCAAATGCAATTTCTTCGCAGCATAGTTTATCGGAATTTTACCCTGCGACAGGTCCTTTTAATTCACAAGGTACTGTAACAACTCCATTCGACATACTTGGTATTTCAAATGCTGTTTCAAGTTATGCAATGGATTATAATATGAATACCGAAATTGGGCTAAGAAGAGTAGCAGGTATATTTTCTACAATTACAAATGCACCTTATATTTATGACCATACAAAAGCAGTTTGTGACAGGTTAGGTGGATCAGTGATTGGTGATTTAAGATTGTTAGCAGTAAACGGTAACAAATTTTATGCAGCTAAAATAAGGAATGAGAAGAAAAACCAAACAGATTATGCAATTTCATTCAGCGTTTATGAAACACTTTCAGGATATCAACTACAAAGTAAATGGACTTACGGAGAATATATATCACCTGACGGAGCTTCCAGCATTTACAATTTCCAGGTTTGGTCTTCCACTTATGAAGGTACTATAGAATTAGTAAAAAGTATATTATCAAAATTCAGTTCATTTAGTTCGCTAACATATCTAAATGTGAATCAGGTTGAACCGGATGTATATGTTAAAAGCTCTTACTATTCGCACGACGGTACAATCCATCTGAAAGTTATAAATTTAGGAAATGCTTCTCAAATATCTATTGTTAATAAATACAGAATAGCTCAAAGTGATGTGCAAATTGAAAAAACTGAAAATATTACTGTACAAAAAGGTGAAAATGATATTGTGCTTTCTACAGGAATTATTTCTGATGCAAATTTATCATTAACTTCTTCAACGGGATTCAAAGATGAAGCATTTGTAAGCGGAGGCTCTTATACAAATATCTCCGGTCCGAACAGCACTGTTTCAAATTTTTCAACTGTAAATTATCCTCAACCGTTACTATCTAATTATACAGAGGGTTCATTATTGTTATCAGGTGGAGTTTCAATTTCAGGTAATCTTTCGGACTGGATATCTGTAATAAGAAGCTTTTCAGCAAACGGAGATAATATTGATTTAAGTGATTATTCAAATATAAAATTTAAAGCAAAGGGAACAGGGGTATTAACATTAATATTTGATTTAACAAATACTCAAAACTTTAATTACTTCTCTTATTCTGTTAATCTTACAACTGCTGAAACAGAATATTCAATTAATTTCAGCGACCTTGTTGAAATAACACCGAGTCAAAATCAATTTACTCCGAGCTTGGTAAGAAATATTGGCTTTATTCTTTATAAAACAAATAATCCTAATCTTACAAACTTTAATTTTGAAGTAAGTAATATTGTATTCTCTAACAACCTTGTTACAGGAATTGAGGATGACAATCTTGTACCAAAAGAATTCAGTCTTTCACAGAATTATCCGAATCCATTTAATC
>JADFGB010000069.1 GCA_022567875.1 Bacteroidota bacterium
TGGGGATTTTAAGAGTAGATCATCCCGATATAGAAGAATTTATTAACTGCAAGAATGATGTAACTCAAATTACAAATTTTAACATATCTGTCGCAATAACGTCCGAGTTTATGGATGCTGTTCGTGACGATAAAGATTTCAATCTTATTGATCCTAGAACCAAAAGAATAACCAAAACAATTAAAGCAAAAGAACTTTTTTCAGAAATTACAACGCAAGCTCATGCTACTGGCGAACCCGGCTTGTTCTTTATTGATGAAGCTAATAAACATAATTCTGTTCCCCATTTAGGTACCTACGAAGCCTGTAATCCTTGCTTCGAACTGCCTCTGTTGCCGTATGATATCTGTAATTTGATGTCAATAAATGTTTATAAATATGCTATAGAAATAGACGAAGTTTGGGTAGTAGATTGGCCAACTTTAGAAACTGACATTTATACGGCAGTTAGATTTATAGACAACGTTATAGATCAAAACGACTATCCTATTCATCAAATTAAAGAACTTTCAATTAAAATTCGTAGAGTTGGTCTAGGTATTATGGGTTGGGCCGATCTATTAATTAAACTAAAAATGAATGCTGAATTACATTATGAGATGCATACTTTAGCAGCTAAACATTGCCATAAATGTTATATAATATTAAAGTCTTAAAAAATACTTTTGAAATTATTGATAGTTGTCCGTTAGGAAGTGCTGCCGGCTATGGTGTTTCATTAGATATTGATAGGAAGTACGTTTCAGATTTACTTGGATTTTCTAAAGTTCAGAATAATGTTTTATATGTTCAAAATTCAAGAGGCAAAAATGAAGCATTAGTTTTGTCATCGTTAATGAACATTATGATGGATATGAACAAGATTGCTAGTGATTTGATTTTGTTTTCTATGCAAGAGTTTGGTTATTTTGAACTGCCGAAAGAGTTTTGTACAGGCTCATCAATAATGCCTCAAAAGAAAAACCCAGATGTTTTGGAATTACTTAGAGCTAAATCTAAAATTGTAGAATCGTTGTATTTTCAAGTTACAGGTATAGTTCAGAATTTACAATCAGGATACAATCGAGATTTTCAATTAACTAAAAAACCATTAATTGATGGTATTGAAATTACTAAGACTTCTTTGAATATTATTAATGAAGTTTTTAAGTGCTTGAAAGTAAACAAGGAGAATTGTGAAAAAGCTTTGACTAAAGATATCTTTGCTACTGATATTGCTTATGAATATGTAAAGAATGGAATGACTTTTAGAGATGCTTATAGGAATATTGCTAAAGAATTAGATAATATTAAAGTCAAAGATGTTTATAAGCATGTAAGTAATAAGAGACATGTAGGTACAGCAGGAAATTTAGGATTGGATGAGATTGAATTGCAAATTAAGAATAATATTAAAAGTTTGTATTCTAAGAAAATGCAGTTTCAATCAGTAATGGATAATTTACTTGACAACAACAACTGAGCTAACTAAAGCTTATTTATCCTGTGAATACAATTATTAAGAATTGTTTAAAATGTTTTTTAACATTACATAATAGAATGTAACACATCCGGCATTTGACGGAAAGATTGAAAATTAAAAATTGAAATATATATAATTAATCAAATCACTAAATCACCAAATATTCATTTGTCAACTGTTTGCCAATATTTTATTTTACGGTTATATATTTTTATACAAATTTAAAATGAGAGTTTTATGGAAATTATAAACGACAAATCAAACAATGTATTTATATCTAAAGTTGACGGTAAAGAAGCTTATTTGCGTTATGTAATTAGAGGAGAAGATTTAATTGATTTTATTTACACCTATACACCGCCTGAACTAAGAGGTAAAGGATTAGCGGAAAAAATTGTAAAAATAGGATTTGAATACGCAAAAAAAAATAATCTAAAAGTAATACCAACCTGCCCGTATATAATGTATTTCCTTTCAAGAAACGAGGAATTCAAAAGTTTATTAAGTTAAGAATAAATTCTTGATTTAATTTTTTACTTGTTCAATTGTGTAAAATATTCTTATTTTTCAATTTGCTTTACCAAAACTATTGGAGAATTATAAATGAAAAGAAAAATTTTCTTATTACTCATTATCATTACGTTTTTCAGCTCTTGTAACTTATATCAAAATAAAATTGAATACCCCAAGACTAAAAAAGTGGATGTTACGGATAATTATTTTGGTACGATTGTTAATGATCAATACAGATGGCTGGAAAATGACACAAGTAAAGCAGTAAAAGAGTGGGTGAAAGAGGAAAATAAAATCACATTTGATTATCTGAATAAAATCCCTTTTAGAAATAAAATTAAAGAAAGATATTCCCAATTATTTAATTATCCAAAATATTCTGCACCCTTTAAAGGAGGGAAAAATTATTTCTTCTTTAAAAATGAAGGACTTCAAAATCAAAGCGTGCTCTACATTCAAAAGGGACTTGACGGAAAACCCGAATTATTTTTAGATCCAAATAAATTAAAAAGTGACGGTACTGTTGCACTTACAAGTTCTGCAATTTCAAAAGACGGAAAGTACTTTGCTTACGGTACTGCTTCGGGAGGCTCGGATTGGAATGAATATTATGTGATGAATGTTTCGTCTAAAAAGAAATTAAAAGATCATCTTAATTGGATAAAATTCTCTGGAATTTCGTGGTTTAAAAATGGTTTCTTTTACAGCCGTTATCCTAAACCTTCCAAAGGTTCCGAACTAACAGGTTCTAATCAGTTTCACACAATTTATTATCACAAAGTAGGTACTGACCAAAAAGATGATAAAAGAATTTTTGGTGATAATAAAAATCCCAAGATGACTTTTTATGCACAAACAACAGACGATGAAAAATATTTGATCATTTATTCCTCAAAAGGAACTAACAACAACGCATTAAACGTAAAAGATTTATCCAAACCTAATTCTAAAATTAGAACTGTAATTCCAACTTTTGATAATAATTATACTGTTGTTGATAACATCGGTAAAAAATTGCTTGTACTTACAGACAGAAATGCCTCAAAAAATAAATTGGTTTTAATTGATCCCAACAGACCAAATGAATCAAATTGGAAAGTAATTATTCCCGAAATAAAAGATGTGCTTCGTTCTGTTAAAATAATTGGTGGTAAAATAATTGCTAATTATATGAAGGATGTTAGTAGTCATATTTACATATTTGATCTGAATGGTAAATATGAAAAGGAAATTAAACTCCCAACTTTAGGTACGGTGAGTGGTTTTTCAGGGAGTAAAGAAGAGAGTATTGCATTTTATAATTTTATATCTTTTACTTATCCTTCTTCAATTTATAAATTTGAAGTCAGTACAGGAAAATCAACTTTATATCGTCAACCAAAATTAGATTTTGATTTTTCAGTTTATAAAACAGAACAAAAATTTTATACAAGTAAAGACGGTACTAAAATTCCTATGTTTATAGTTTATAAAAAGGGTACAAAATTAGACGGTAGTAATCCAACGTATCTGTACGGTTATGGAGGTTTTAATATTAGTCTAACGCCTTCATTCAGTTCATCAAGATTAATATGGTTGGAACAGGGCGGAATATTTGCAATGCCCAATCTGCGCGGTGGTGGTGAGTACGGGGAAGCCTGGCATAAAGCAGGAACAAAATTACAGAAGCAAAATGTATTTGATGATTTTATTTCCGCAGCAGAATATCTCATAAAAAACAAATATACTTCAGCAGATAAGCTGGTTTGTGCGGGCCGTTCTAACGGTGGATTATTGATTGGTGCAGTTATAAATCAACGACCGGATTTATTTAGAGTTGCACTGCCTAGTGTGGGAGTGATGGATATGCTTCGTTTCCATAAATTTACTATCGGATGGGCTTGGGTTTCTGATTATGGTTCAAGCGATGATTCACTTCAATTTAACGCTTTGTACAAATATTCACCATTGCACAATATCAAAAGTGAATTAAATTATCCCGCTGTTCTAATAACTACAGCCGATCACGATGATAGGGTTATACCGGGCCACTCGTTTAAATATACTGCAACCCTTCAGGAAAAATATAAAGGAGATAACCCAATTTTAATAAGGATAGGTGTACGTGCCGGGCATGGTGCAGGCAAACCAACGTCCAAAATAATTGAAGAGCAGACAGATATATGGTCGTTTGTATTTTATAATCTTGGTATTGAACCGAAGTATTAATTATGATTGAAAAAGCTACATTCGGAGCGGGTTGTTTTTGGGGAGTGCAGACTGAATTTGATAAATTAAAGGGGGTTATTAAAACAGTTGTCGGATATGCCGGCGGTAGAATTGAAAACCCTACTTATCAAGATATATGCACAGGAAATACCGGACACGCTGAAGTATTGCAAATAGAATTTGATAATGAGATTATTGCTTATGATGAATTACTGAAAATATTTTGGAATATTCATAATCCAACTACACCAAACAGACAAGGACCTGATGTCGGCTCACAATACAGATCAATCATTTTAACTCATAATAAAGAACAGGAAGATAAAGCTATCAGAGCTAAAAAAGAATTAAATGAAAGAGGAATATTTCATTCTGAAATCGTAACGGAAATAGTTCCGATAGATAAATTTTACAAAGCGGAAGAATATCATCAAAAGTATTTTAATAAGTAATAAGTGGATTTAATAAATGTTAAACAAAATTAAAAATAATCTCTTTGGAGAATTAAAAGTAACAGTATTCTATTTATTTGTTTTCTTGTTTTGCTTCACTACTCTAAACACAATATTTCCAGTTCAGGATAATATTAAAATAGTTAAAGAAAAGATAATATTTACAACTGATGACGGTTTTAATATCAGTGCTATTATTGGCAAGCCGGAGGAAATAGATGACGATCTACCGGCAATTATTTTAATTCATCAAGGCGGCTCTGATAAAAGTGAATGGAATAGTTTTATCGATCAACTTGTAAAACAAAACTATATAGTTTTAGCTTATGATGTTCGCGGACACGGAGAGTCGGATAAGGTTAGTAATGTTTATGCTTTATTCAATGATCCAAACCAAGCACCTCACGATCTATTTGCTGCTGTTGAATATTTAAATGAATATGACAATGTGGATTCGGATAGAATTGGTATAGTCGGTGCATCAATTGGTGCCAATTTAGCTTGTGTAGGAATATCCAAAATGGATATTAAAACTGCAGTTGCAATTTCTGGTAAAACCACCGCAGTAGAAAATCTTAACGGAGTAAAAGAGCTTAATTTAAAATCTATTTTTTATATTGCTGCTGATGGAGATCAGAATGGTAAAAGAGTAGAATGGGCTAAGGAATTATATGAAAGGACCGAACCTCCGAGAAAAATGGAAACAGTTGTTAATTCTTCAGCACACGGTGTTAGTATCTTTAAAGATAATCCTCAAGTTAAAAATGAAATTATAAAATGGCTTAAAGATACTTTGTAATTAAACTGTAAAATTTTTTACAAATATTCCTGTTTATTTGATATAATTTATATTGTTAATAAGATAAATAAATAATTGGATTCTAAATCCCAAAGAGATTTCATTGCTATAAAAAGAGTGAGAAATTTATGAATACATTAACTGATACTTCAAATAATAAAGAATTAAATTTAAGTCTAAATAAAAAAGAACTGATTGAAAGATTCAAAAATGTCAGATCGTTTTCAGAAGAATTAGCGAAACCCTTAAAAACGGAAGATTTTGTAATTCAGTCGATGCCTGATGTTAGTCCGACTAAATGGCATTTGGGTCACGTTAGCTGGTTCTACGAAGCATTTATTTTAAATAAAACTGTTAAAAATTATAAATCAATAGATTCAAAATACACCTATATTTTTAACTCGTATTATGTGTTGATCGGTGAAAGATTTGTTAGGGCTAATAGAGGACTTCTATCAAGACCAACCGTTGAAGAAGTATTCCATTACAGAAAATTTGTAAATGAAAACTTAATAGAATTATTAGAAAATTGCTCTGATGAAATATTTGAAGAGTATGCCCCCATTGTTGAAGTTGGTTTAAATCACGAGCAGCAGCATCAGGAATTATTATTAACAGATATTAAACACGTATTATCGTTTAATCCTCTGGATCCGGTTTATTCATCTATTAATTTACCCGAAGGAAATCCACAACAAATAAGCTGGCAAACGTTTGATGAAGGGATATTTCAAATAGGAAATACCGGTATAAAATTTTGCTATGATAATGAAACTCCTTTCCACAAAGAATATTTACAACCGTTTCAATTGGCATCAAGACTTGTAACAAATCAAGAATATATTGAGTTTATTGAAGCAGGTATCTACAAAAAACAAGAGTCGTGGCTCTCTGACGGCTGGACAACTTTAGAAGCAGAAA
>JADFGB010000070.1 GCA_022567875.1 Bacteroidota bacterium
GCAGTTAACTCACTAAGATTAGAAGCCTTACCTACAGTAAATAATGCAGAAAATAATACTGCAACCGGTATCATTAATTTTATAATTTCAGGTGCAAAAACTATGTAATAATAAGCTATAATATAACCGGCTACATTTTGGTCAATAAAATCATCAAGATTTTCCAAAACGTCTATTATTATAAATACTAGAGTAAATGCAATTAAGGCAAAAACTATTGATGCCAGAAAACTTTTGATAAAATATTTATCTAATATTTTCATTTATTTCAGTAGTTAGAATTTTTAATTTTTTGGGTATAAATTTTCTTAGTTTTGTTAGTTGTATTATCTTGGTTTCTTTCACGCTTTTTATAATTAAGATTCCACCGATAAAAGAAAGCAAAATATTTGCTGCCCACATTCCAAGGAAAGGAGGAAGTATATTACGATTACCGAGTTTTTCCCCCCAAATTAAAAATGCCCAATAGATTAAAAAGAAAAATAAACTAATACTTGCAGAAACTCCGAACCCGCCCTTCTTTACTTTAACACCTATTGGAGCACCGATTATTACAAAAACAATGCATGCAAAAGGCAATGCATATTTTTTATAAATTTCAACCCAATATTCGTTTATTTTGTTCTGCAAAAAATTTATTCTGTTGTAATTGCTTAATATTACATTCTTGGCAGTAGTTACATTTATAATTGCTTTTGAATAAACAGCATTATTTTTTTTATACGAAATATTTTTATTTAAACTTGAATTTATATAAAAATATTTTTCAACTTGTTTATTTAGTGCAGTAAGGCTGCTTTGCTTTATCAGTTCCAAGCTATCAATAATATTAGCCATTGCTGTAGTGCTTAGTTCTCTATCCCCCCTTGGTCCACCTGGACCGGATTGTTGAAAAGAGAATTGATCTGCATTCATAATTATTCTATGTTTTTTAAAAAGAACTCTCCGATAAAGATTTTTATCTGTAATATCAGATTGATGAATCTCCCCATTTCTTAAGTCCATTATTAATTTTTTTTGATCTTTAGAGAAAAACAATTTGCCTTCACGTGCAGTAACAATATCAATTTTAATAGGATTTGTATAATTATAAATAGTAAGATTTGATAACATATTTGTTTTAGGATTAACACCTCTTGCCAATATTGAGTAATTAGTTATTTCCTGAGAGAATATACCTGGTGTTAATGAAAGTGTCGGTTTTTGTCTGGAAATATCCTGCATTAATACTTTAGCTTTATGGTTAGCATCAGGCAATACATAATCATTAAACAAAAAAAGCAAATAAGCTAAAACAACACTTGCAAGCAAAGGAGCTGTAATCATTCTGTATAAACTTACCCCCGATGATTTAATAATAGTAATCTCATCGTTTTGCGACATATTGCCATAAGCCATAAGTGTAGCAACAAGAGTTGCCATAGGTATAACCAAAACAACCATCCAGGCTAAATTATAAACTATAAGTTTTGTTATTACCCAAAGTCCCAATCCTTTACCTACTAATCTGTCGGCAAATTTCATTAAAAATTGAAGAAGAAAAATACCCATTAAAGACAATGAGGCATATATGAAAGGAATTAAATGATTTTTAAGTATGTATTTATCTAATATCACGTAAATAATATACTAAAGATGAATAAAAAAAATTTAAAAATTTCGACAGTCGGTAAAAATATTTATTTTTAATTTGTTATGTTCTACTGATAGAAAATATAAATGTTGTCAAAAAAAATAATTATTATTTCAAAATTTTAATAATTGAATAATATTCTAACAATCCGGAGGGATTTCATTGAAAAAAATTATTGAATATATTGATAGAAATAAGAACATCTACATTAATGAACTAAAAGAATTTTTAAAAATTCCAAGCATTAGTAACAATCCCAATCATAAAGCTGGTATCAAAAAGTGTGCTCAATTTGTTAAAACTAAATTAGTTAATGCAGGACTTAGCAAAGTAAGAGTAATTAAAACAAAAGGACCTCCCCTTGTCTACGGAGAGTGGCTAAAAGCGAAAGGTAAACCAACTTTTTTAATTTATGGACATTATGATGTTCAGCCGGTGGACCCTATCGAACTTTGGGACAATCCACCATTTGAACCTACAATAAAAAACAACAAAATTTTTGCCCGTGGAGCAACCGATGATAAAGGACAAATGTTTATGCACATTAAAAGTGTTGAAGCCTTTCTAAAAACAACCGGTAAGTTACCTCTTAATGTAAAATTTATAATTGAAGGCGAAGAAGAAGTCGGTAGTTCTAACTTAGAACAATTCATAAATGAAAACAAAAAGTTGTTAAAATGTGATACTGTATTAATATCCGATACAGCTTTATACAGTGCCGGGACACCAACATTAACTTACGGACTGAGAGGACTTGCGTATTTAGAGGTTGAAGTTACAGGTCCAAAAAAAGATTTACATTCAGGTAGTTTCGGTGGTGCAGTTGCTAATCCCATTAATATTTTAACAGGAATGATAAATAAATTGATGGATAAAAACGGGAAGATAACAATTCCTACATTTTACGATGATGTAGCAAAACTGACAAAAAATGAAAGAGAAAATATTAAAAAACTTAAATTTTCAGATAAGAAATTTGCTAAAGAAATTGGTGTTACTGAGTTAAAAGGTGAAAAAGGATTTTCTACACTTGAAAGACTTTGGGTAAGACCAACTTTGGATTGTAATGGAATAATAGGTGGTTTTACAGGAGATGGCGCTAAAACAGTTTTACCATCAAAAGTAAAAGCAAAAATCAGTATGCGGTTAGTGCCTAATCAAGACCATAAAAAAATAGCAAAAGCTTTTACAAAATACATAAAATCAATTTCACCTAAGTCTGTTAAAGTTAAAGTTTCTGATCTTCACGGAGCTAATCCGGCAGTAACTTCATTGGATGATAAATCAACTATTGCTGCAAGCAAATCAATGGAAAAAGCATTCGGTAAAAAAATTGTTTATATACGTGAAGGTGGTTCAGTACCTATTGTTCCCGTTTTTGCAAAAAAATTAAATTCGCCTGTTGTACTTATGGGGTTGGGACTTAATACTGAAAACTTACATTCTCCAAACGAGCATTTTAATCTTAACCATTTTCAACTCGGCATAAAAAGTTCAGCATATTTTTTTGAAGAATTTGCCAAATAAAATATTATTATTAATCTTATAAATAAACAAATTAAATCAAAATGATAAATTGAGAATTTTAACCATGTAATTTATTGTTATTTTAATTTGTTAGATTTTTGTTTAGGTTAAGGAATAAATAAAATGAAAAAGATTTTAATAAACTTTTTGTTTTTAAGCTTAATTGTATTTTTATCATCTTGCGGTGAAGAGGAAGAAAAACCTATATATACAAATGAGTTTGCTCCCGGAGAAAGAGTAGCTTATACTCCATCAAAAGATGAAGACATTCAACAATATAACCTTGAACAACAAAGAATGCTTTCAACCTCAAATTCTCCATGCGATACTCTGGCTTTAAAGGAATTTATTTTAGATAATTATGAACCCGGAACTTATCTTGTAGATTTTGATCAGACCTTTACTTACAATATTCCAAACTCTGCTGTTATCTATTACAAAAAGAATAATAATCTTATTTTCGGAATAATTGCAAAATCAAAACCGGGTGAAAGATTAATTGAACCTGACAATATTGTTGGTTTTAATCAAAGTTTTATTGATCTCGATAGTACTGATTTAGGGGTTGCATTCTTTTATCTTGTTTTATTTGAATGTACCGGTAATAATTTTCAAGTTATTTGGGAAGCTCCAATACCTTCGCACGGCGGCTTGAGAGAATTTAATCTTAATAAATGGATTTATAAAGGCACTCAATACATGAGGGTTGATTTTTATTATGCAAGAGGAAGCGGACATATTGA
This sequence comes from Bacteroidota bacterium, assembly GCA_022567875.1. Taxonomy (GTDB): domain Bacteria; phylum Bacteroidota; class Ignavibacteria; order Ignavibacteriales; family Ignavibacteriaceae. The sequence continues at coordinate 3,904 of JADFGB010000070.1, forward strand.
TTATAATTATTTCTTTATTGACGGCATTAGGTCTAAGCCCCATTTGTTGATGACTTATTGGGGAATTGATTTTAGAAGGACTATTGCAAATGTTAATAATGATAAGTATCCTGATTACTATGAATATATTTATTATAACACAGGTGACAGAATAGCAGTATTAGATTCAATTCCATTTTATTGGAGTGTGAAAGATACTGCATATATAAGCACAAGAGACCACAGTTTAAGAAGACCCTATTAAGATTAAATAATTTTTATTGTAGTAAATTGTAAGCGGAATTAAAATCGATTAAATTTTTCTTCCGCTTTTTTTAGCTCCATTATATCTTTCATTTTATTAAATTTATTACTAGAAAATTTCTATCTTTTTATTTTAAGGAACCTAGGTAATTAAATGACAGAACCTACTGAAAATATTGAATTAAAAGCATTTGAATTTTTGAAAGAATTGGGTGCTAATATTAATGAGGCCCAATCGATTATAAACTTTACTTCTACTGTTGAAGAATTGAACTCTCTTTTTAACGGTGTGGCACTTCGCTACTTATCAAGTAAAACTATACTAGAATTAAAAGGAAAAGATACTTTAGATTTCTTAAATAGAATTGCTACCAACTCTTTAAAAGATTTACAAAAGGGGCAACTGCAAAGAACATTTTTTACAACGGAAAAGGGAAGGATTATTGATCTGACAGCAGTAGTAAATTTTGAAGATTATAATCTATTAATATGCAACAAAGGGAATAAAGATAAAATCTTTAGCTGGATATCACGCTATATAATTGCAGACGATGTTACAATAAATGATACTAAAAACAAATATTCACTTTTAGAGTTAGTAGGTCCTCAATCAAATTCTTTTATTACCTTGTTAACAGGAAATGGAATAAGTGAAATGGAAGGCAACCATTTAAAAGTAGTTGATACAGAAGGTATGATGTTTTTTGTATTAAAACTATTTGAATTGAACGGTGCAATCAAATATTGGCTTATTTCAGATCAAAATACGGGAAAAAAATTAATTAAATATATAGTTGAAAACAAAGGGCCATATAATTTTAATCTTGTTGGTGAAGACGCTTATAAATTGTACAGAATTGAAAAGGGATATCCAGCTGCACCTGAAGAGATAAACGACAAATATAATCCCCACGAATTAGGACTAATTAATTTAGTTGATTTTAATAAAGGTTGTTATATCGGACAAGAAGTTATAGCACGTCTTGATACATATCAAAAAGTTAAAAGACAACTTAAAGGCGTAGAAATAAATTCTAAAATTAATGTTGACCTTCCATTATTGCTTTTAGATAAAGACAGTAATGAAGCTGGAGAAATTACATCATTAAGTTATTGTGAGAATGATAAAAAATCTTTTGGGCTGGCATTTATAAGAAAAGCATATATTGAAAATAAAACAGAATTATCTGTTAAGCTCAATGATGGACAATTATTAAATGTTCTAATTACAAAGCTGCCGATGAAGTAATGAAAATTTACACTAAAACCGGTGATAAAGGAGAGACTTCGTTATTTGGTGGTGAAAGAATTCAAAAATCTGAACAAAGATTAAAAGCTTATGGAACCATAGATGAATTAAACTCGTTTATAGGTATGGCAGTTGTAAAGACGGTTGATGTTGGAATTAAAGAAGTATTGCAAAAAATTCAAAATCAATTATTCAACATGGGCGCTGATTTAGCAACACCTGAAACTGAAAAGACTAAAAAGTTGAATGTATTTAGAATTGATGAAAAATTTTATAAGTTTGCAGAAGAAACCATTGATAAATATGAAACAGAATTAGATGAATTAAAATCATTTATTTTACCCGGAGGCTCTGAGTGTGCTTCAATATTACACGTTTGCAGATCTATTTGTAGAAGAGCCGAAAGGGAAATTGTTGAATTGAGTAATTTGGAAAAAGTAAACAAAGAAGTTATTGTTTACATAAACAGATTATCTGATTTATTTTTTGTTCTTTCACGTTATGAAAATAAAATTGCCGGCATACCCGACATTAAATGGCAACCCTGATTTATAATTATGAATTAAGAATTCAATATTCATAATTAAATTTGGGGGTGACTTTGGCTTCGACGGTGTTAAAGAGGCAATGAACTGCGCATCGTGTTCCTCCGGAGTACACGTTAAACAACCGGAAAAAAACAATAACTGGCGAAAACAATTACGCCTTAGCAGCTTAATTAATTAAGCTGCCGTTCACTAATTTTTTTCGCACTGGAAATTAGATGAACGTCGTTTAAGTGCGATAGCCTAATCTACCGCTCTTGTAGATAAAGCGAATTCTTTATGAGCAGGCTTAAAGTGACCCTTGTCTATTTGGTAGCTTTAAGCTAAAATAAAAATAGACTATATGTGTAGACGTTTATTGAATCTTAACTTCGGACGCGGGTTCGATTCC
>JADFGB010000071.1 GCA_022567875.1 Bacteroidota bacterium
CGTTTGCTTATTTTTTATTCCAAAATTTGAGTCCAAAATATATAAAAATTTATCCAGAGTAAGAAACACAAAAACTCAATTATTTAAATATCTTTTGGTAAATATATACTATAATAAAAATTATGAAAGCAGAAACTACCGCAGTAGGACCACTTGAAAAATCAAATTTAAATGCCAAAAATAAAGATACAGGCGGAAGTATGGCACCTACAAGCATTGCAATAACTATTACTTGTCTCACTGATTTTGCTAACATAATTCCTATTACTGATGGGATAATTAAATATGCAAATGTAAAAACATCACCTACAAATCTTGTGGTTAATGAAATGCCAATTCCTACTACAATATAAAAAAGCAAAAGCCAAAAATGTGAGTTGATTCCGTGCGCTCTCGCAGTTTCGGAATCAAATGTAACAAATTTTAATTGCTTTGAAAATATTGTAAAAACAGCAATTGTAAATAATAAAATACCTAAAAGAACAAAAACTTCAGTCTGCCCAATAAAAAGTAAATCACCTTTCAATATAGCTTCAATTTCAGATACTTCTGCTACAGGACTTTTTTGAATAAACATTATTCTTGCAGAAATTGCTGTAACAAAAATAATTCCCAAAATACTATCCTGTGTTAATATCTTTTGTCTGTGTGTTTGTGAAAAAATAAGAACTACAATAATTGCAAATAATAGCGAGTAAAAAGCAGGGTCAAAATGATGTTGGAAAGAATTAGCATTTGCTGTTCCTCCAAGAAGATTAGTCAACCAGTCTGATATATTAAATAAATGAAGAAAAGAAAATGCAACACCGGCCACTGCAACTTGAGTAAGCACAGCACCTAAAAAAACAACCCGTTGTGTTACTACAAAAGTACCGAGTAATGAACATATAATTCCTGCAATAATACTTCCTATAATTGCATAAGGGAAAAATTCTAAAACCTGGGATATAATTTCCAAAATTTAATTCCTTTACTTACTTAGATGTAATGATATATTCATTATTAATTTTTCTCACTATAAAATCAGAAGAGTAAGCCTTTTTCAAATTATCCTCAGAAAGCACATCTTCAATTTTACCGAATTGGAAATAATTTTCATCCAGTAATATCAATTTATTAACTCCGTTGGCTACATCACTTAGTAAGTGGCTTACTAATATTATTGTAAGGTGTTTATCTTTATGAAGCTGATTTATTAAAGTGAGTAAGGAATGATGAGAAGGTGTGTCCATTCCGTTTGTCGGTTCATCCAGTATTAAAATATCAGGTTCAACGGCTAATGCTCTTGCAATAAGTGTCCTTTGTCTCTGTCCGCCAGATAGATTATTGTACAATTGATTTTCTAAATGAGAGATACCGACTTTTGTCAGGCATTCTTTTACAATATTTATATCATTATCCTTGGGCCTTTGCAGTGTTTTCATAAGTGGATATCTTCCCATCATTACAACATCAAAAACATTGTACGGTAAAAGGGGCTGCACAGTATCTCTTTGGGGTACATATCCAAATCTTAATTGATCTTTTATTAGTTCACCTTTTATAGGAGAAAGAATTCCAAGTAATGTGTGTAATAATGTAGTTTTCCCTGCACCGTTCGGACCCACTAATCCTATATAATCATTTTCACAAATTTCTACATTTATATTTTCCGCAATTATTTTTTTACCGTATCCGATTGAAATATTTTTTAGTTCTATAATTATCTCTTCCAATATTTTACCTGTTTAAATATTTGCTGTTATATTATTTACAATATAGTCCATCATATCAAAATAAGAATTAATACCTTCCATTCCCCAAATACCTACAGGTACTTTTAAGACCTTAACTCCGGTAATTTCAGCAATTTGATTAGGTGCTGAATCATCATAATAATTTTCCATTACAATCAATTTTATTCCTAGTTTTTTAACAAGCCTAATTGTCTTTGCGTTGTGAGATGGTGAGGGCGGAATGCCCGGTTTTGGTTCAACATATCCTTTAATATTAAGATTAAATTCGGTAGAAAAATAAATCCAGCTTGCATGAAAAAATACTACGGGTTTGCTCTCAGCAGTTTTCATCTTATTTTTCCAATCAATGATTTTCGAATCAAGTTTTTTAACATATTTTTCATAATTTTTTGTGAAATAATCTGCCTTATCAGGGTCTTCAGATATTAAAGCATCTAAAATTTCAGTTAACATTATTTTTACTTGATTAGGGGCAAGATAATAATGCGGATTACCATAAGGGTGAATATCTCCGTAACTGGCGTTTAATCTTTTGGTAGGGACTTCAAGTTTTTGTATCTCTTTTGATAAGTCAATTTCTTTTATGTCAGTATTCCTTGAACCGTCAATTAATTGTGGCAGCCATTTTTCCAATCCCAAACCAACTTTAAATACTAAATCGGCTTTTCTTAATTTTAACATATAACTTGGCAACACTTCCAAAAAGTGCGGATCTTGATTACCTCTGCAAAGGTAAACTATGTTTACTTCGTCTTTGCCTATGTTTTTAACAAGATCATAAATTATAGTAGTTGTAGTCACTACATTTATTTTTGCAAATGTGAGGCTACTAAGCAGGACTAATATTATCGTTAATATTTTTTTCATTTTAATTCTCCTAAAAAAATCATACTAAAACGGATGCGCTTTGTGCGGTCCGAGTGAAAAAATCATCTTCAATGTTATACTTGTTTCCGATTCTTTTTTTATTCTGCCGAGCTTCGTAGTAAAACTTAAATGTTGTACTCCAAGTCGGAAAATTAAGGTATGTTCAACAGGGTAAAAACCGAACCAACCTGAAATTCCTTGAGTGTGATTTTGGTTGTCATTGCTTAATGAGTAAAAAGAGGGGTTATCTCCTATTATACCATCGGTATAATCATATTTAACACCAACTGAAAATTGTTTTTTAAATGCATAATCCAAATAAAGATAACCGCCGAATGTATTTATTGAATTTTGATTTAATATATTAGGTGGAAATCCTGTAGAAGTGTAAATACCTAATGCATCTCTATGGTTCAACAAACCGCCGCCCTGTATTGTTAAAGCAGTGTATTGATTTGGTCTATACTTATATTTAAAATCTAAACCCCCGTAAAAATAATTTAATGTATTATCTGCCAATCCCAATTCAAATCCTGGCTTAATATAATTTTCAGATTTTGCGTGAACACCATAAGAGGCATTCAAACCAACTTCAATATTGGCGTAATCAGAAAGAGTAAAAAATGAAACGAGCCTGCCTACGAAAATAGGATTGGTTCCTCTCCAGTTGTTTACCATGTCTGAATTATCAGGGTCGGCTACTTCCGTTTTACTTATGGCATCACCCTTAAATATTCCTAAATCTAAAGAAGAATAAAAAGACTCGGTAGGTAAAATGAAGCTAAAATTAAATCCTATATCATTAAATCCTTCCGAACCGAAATATATTTGGTGAAACAGTGGTCGGTTTATAAACGGCCAGGCATGTGCATGAACCTGATTTAATTTTCCGAATCCAACTAAATATTTACCTGCTTTAATTTGTATATCAAGAGGAAGTCCACGAACAATTGAGACATATAATTCTTCAACACCGAATATTCCATCTTCAAAAGATATATCGACAGTTCCTCTTGCGTATGGGTTTAAATAATCATCTATAAATAATTCAAGTTCAGGTGAATTGAAAATCAGTTTGCCTTTATCAATAACATCTTTACCTAAAAATGTTTGTGTGTTAAAAGTACCTATCAAACTAATATTTGGGTTTACATTAGATTGCGGTTTTACTTGTATATAAAAAAATAATATTGAAAAAATTGTTAACCAAAATTTCATTTTTTGCTCACTAAAAATAATTATGATAAATATTTTTTAAGCATTAAAAGTTGATACTTAAAAATAGATTTATATTAGATTTGATTCTTATGAGAATGTTGGAGGAGCTCGGGGAATTAAATTGGATTTAAGATAAGAGGGAGTAATTATGTTTACAAACACTATTTCAATATTTCCGAAATCAGATAAGTGTTCATTAGAAGAATGTGTTTTATCATAATTAATAACTGTTTGATTAAACTGATGAAGACTGCAATAAGAAAAGAAGTCATTAATTAAATCTGTTTTTGTGGTTGAAGATGGAGTAGTATGGTTAAAGGTATAGTTATTGTCAAATTCATATTTATGAATATGAAATGCACCAATCATTGAAAAAATCAAAAACTCAGCTAATAAAAACATTACGAATTTTTGTTTGTATTTTCTTGATATATTATTCATTTCAATTTTTAATCTAATTATAAATTTATTGTTCTTCAAGGAAATTATTTTTAGTGGATTTTCCTTTATACTTTGCATGCAAAACAGTTAAAACGTAAATTTAAAAAACTTTATTTCAATTTTATTCCAGATAAATAATAAATGGATAATTTCAAGGGAGTAGACTATTTTAATACCGAATCTCTTCTTACTCAAGAAGAAATAATGATTCGTGATACTGTAAGAATTTTTGTGACAAAGGAAGTATTACCTTTAATAGAAGAACATTACAGCAAAGGTTTATTTCCTATGCATTTAATTCCCCAAATGGCAGAGATGGGTTTGCTTGGACCTAACCTACCGGAAGAATATGGTTGTGCAGGATTGAATAATGTAGCTTACGGATTAATGATGCAAGAATTAGAGAGAGGGGATAGTGGCATAAGAAGTTTTGCTTCAGTTCAGGGTTCGTTGGTAATGTATCCTATTTTTACTTTCGGTTCAGAAGAGCAAAAAAACAAATGGCTGCCTCTTTTGGCAAAAGGAGAGAAAATAGGATGTTTCGGGTTAACCGAGCCTAATCACGGTTCTAATCCGGGAGGAATGGAATCAAAAGCAGTGAAAGTTGACGGCGGTTATATGCTAAACGGAGCTAAAATGTGGATAACAAATGGCTCTATTGCCGATATTTCAATTGTTTGGGCTAAGTTAGAAGGCAAAGTAATAGGGCTTATTGTTGAAAAAGGATTCAAAGGGTTTACCACTCCGGAAATTAGGGGTAAACATTCTTTACGTGCATCTATAACTTCAGAATTAATATTTGACGATGTTTTTGTTCCTGATGAAAATATTCTTCCTAAAACAACTGGCTTAAAAAATCCTTTGATGTGTCTCAATCAAGCTAGATACGGAATTGCCTGGGGTGTTGTGGGAGCAATGTTGACTTGCTATGAAACTGCATTAAATTATGCTAAATCTAGAATACAATTTGAAAAACCGATTGCTGCCTTTCAAATGACACAAGAAAAATTAGTCTATTTTTTAACTGAAATAACAAAAGCTCAGTTATTAAATATTCAATTGGGAAGAATGAAGGATAACGGGACATTAAAGTTTACACAAGTTTCTTTAGCAAAAAGAAACAATTGCGAAAAAGCATTGGAAATAGCAAGAATGAGTAGAGAAATTTTAGGAGCAAACGGAATTTCAAATGAATACCCAATAATGCGTCACTCAGCTAACCTTGAATCTGTGAAAACATACGAAGGTACACACGAAATGCACACACTAATTATTGGAGAAGACATAACGGGTTATTCTGCTTTTTTGTAATAGCTTAAGCTGATTAACCTAACAAAAAAATTATGATAAATAAAATTATAAAAGAAGGACTGTCTTTTGACGACATACTCTTAGTACCGAGGAAATCCTATGTGCTCCCTAGAGATGTTGATATTTCTACATATTTAACTCCTGAAATTAAATTGAACATCCCCTTAATTTCTGCTGCAATGGATACAGTAACCGAATCTTCAATGGCTATCGCTCTTGCAAGGGAAGGTGGGATTGGAATAATACATAAAAATATGTCAATAGAATTGCAGTGCAAAGAAGTTGATCGTGTTAAGAGATCAGAAAGCGGAATGATTAGAGACCCCATTAAATTAAGTGCTGAAGATACAGTAGAAACAGCCCTTAAAATTATGAATGAATATCATATTTCAGGTATTCCTATTACGGATAAAAATGATAAATTAGTTGGAATTATAACAAATAGAGATCTCAGATTTGATCCGAATAGAAAAGCAAAGATTAGTGAATTGATGACTAAGGAAAATCTTATAACTGCAAATGAATCCACTAATTTAAAGAAAGCAGAAAAGATTCTACAGAAATATAAAATTGAAAAATTACCGGTAGTAAACAAAGATGGAAAGCTAGTGGGACTTATAACTTTTAAAGACATTCAAAAGAAAAAATCGCATCCTTTTGCCTGTAAAGACGAACGAGGTAGGTTACGTGTGGGAGCAGCAGTTGGGGTTACATCGGATGTACTTGA
>JADFGB010000072.1 GCA_022567875.1 Bacteroidota bacterium
ATATTGATACTTGTAAGTTTAGCTTTTTAATGACCTCTAGAGTTTGTCGGAATAATTTATCGGTACTCCAGGGTAAATCAAGAAATAATTCTTTGATTATCTTTTTCATACCTAACAAATAATAACCTCCGTCGGTTGCAGGTCCTAAAACAACATCCGATTCGTTAAGTAATTCAAAAGCATCATTAATTATATATGACGATATATCAGGCAAATCTGTTCCAATAATAATAGATTTTGATACACCATTTTTAAAGACAGATTGAAAGGCATTAAACATTTTATCACCAAGGTCTTTCCCTTGTTGATTGAAAAGTAAAAAATTAGAATGCGTCCATTTTTTTATTTTGCCCCTATCATTCTTATCAGAATAGAAAAGGAAATGACGTGTACTATTTTTATTTACTTTTAATATTTCCTTAAATGTATGTTCGGCACAAACTTTATAAAAATCTGTAGCAAATCTCTCGCCTAATGTTGAAGCTAACCGTGTTTTTACTTTTCCATTTTCGGGATATTTTGCAAATATAATAACTGCTTTTTTATTAAAGTCTTTCATCTTGTTATATTTAGAATAAAGACTTTTTGGTTTTCCATAAATTAAATATTGAATAATATATACAAAATTTCTTAGTTGAGTTCTTATAAAACCGTTTTGAAGAAATCTTCGTGCAGAAGTTGTTACAAATCCCGGAACAGTAAAAACACCTACTTTTTTTCTCGCTGTTCTTAAAAAGTGAACATCTTCAAAAAGTTTCCATTCTGGGAAATGATTACCTTTTTCAAAATAACTTTTTCTTACAACAATCCCACAGTCACCAAACCTAGTAAAGATAGATTCAAATTTAGTAAACCATGAATATAAATTTAAAATCCTACTATCAATATCAAAATTCATTTTAAAAGTTGCTACTTTAACTTTTTTATTTGTGAAAATATTATCAATTAATAAATTAGAATTAGCGGGCAATACAGTATCAGCATGTAAGTAAATTAAAATTTTACTTGTAGCTTTTTCTGTGCCCAAATTTAATTGACTGCCTCTTCCATTTAACGAAGATAAAATTAACGCACCCATATTTACGGCTATCTGTAATGTGTTGTCTTTACTTCCCCCATCTGATACAATAATCTCTGCACCAGGCAAACATTTATTAATATTATCAATGCAACTTGCAATGTGTTTCTCTTCGTTTAGAGTAGGTATAATTACGGAATATTTTTGATGATTTTGCATTACACAATAATATAGTTAAAGAAGAGGAAAAAATGTCAATTTAATTACATTTTTATAAATCTATTTTCTAAAGAGTTCTGTAAAAATTGTCTTCAGTATTATTATACTTGCCATTACACTACCTTTAATTGTTCCTGTAATTTTAGATTTACCAATTCGTTTTCTGTAGCTTACCGGTACTTCCGTAATTGAGTACGATCTTTTTGCTGCTTTTATCTGCATTTCAACAGTCCAGCCATACCAAGTATCAGTCATATTTAATGCAAGCAGTTTATCTTTTTTAATTGCACGAAAAGGGCCTAAATCAGTGTATTTAACACCCCAAAAAAGATTAATTAAAAAGCCGGCCAATATGCTACCTAATCTTGATTGAATTGGTAAAGCACCTTTTTCCCTTTTGCCCAAAGTCCTGCTGCCAATTACCATATCAACATCATCATTTATAATCGGTTTTATTAAGCCGGATATTTCATTTGGATAGTCGCTGTAATCACCGTCTATAAAAATTATTACGTCGTAATCCTTTTCTTTCAGATAAGCAATTCCTTTTAAGCAAGCTGCACCGTAACCCTGATATTTTTCAAATAAAACAGTAGCGCCATGAGCGGCGGCAACCCCGGCGGTGGCATCTGTTGATTTATTATTTACAACAACAATTTCATTCACTAAATCTTTTGGTATATCATCAATTACTTTACCAATAGATTGTTCTTCGTTATAAGCAGGAATTATTACAGCTATTTTCATTATTATTTTATTTTAGAATTTTATTTCTACTATCCGACTTTGATATCCCTTTAATTGAACAACAAAACCTTCGTCAATTATTTTTTTAGATGTTATTTTTAAAATTGCTTTTGATAGTAAGTCCTTCAAGACAACTTTTTGAGGAAAAAAGTTACAGGATATTTTAATTTTACAACTTGAGTGTTTTGGCGAATAGTTTACAATAGTAATTTTTATTTCATTATTGTACTGCCAATACCAGGCTAATATATTTTTATTAGATTCATCTTTCTCATTAAATATACTTGGTTGAATTACATAAAACTTTCCTCTTTTATATATTTCGTTATTTACAATCTGTAGGATTTTAGAGTAAAATTCCTTTATACTTTTTGATCCCTTTTCATCTGAATTTCTGCCAAGTTGGATGGGGCATTTTATTTTTTTCCCCTCAAGTTGTCCATCGTAAATCAATTTCATTCCTGGCATAGTTAGAAAAGATACTGCAGCAGCTATTGATTTATTAATACCTAATGCCGTAACTGCTCTATCTTCATCATGATTTTCAAGAAACAGAACTAATTTCTTTAAGTAATTAAAATCACTCTTTAATTTATTTATTATTCCAAATAGATCATTATTATTGAACATATCCAGAAAATATTTGCAATAAGTAAAGTCAAATCCTAAATCATGTAATTCAGCTTCCAAATCCCAGTATACTTCTGCAATTAAAGTAAAGTTAGGATTAACTTTTTTTACTTGTTTTATAGCATCGTACCAGAATTCTGTTTTGGACTTTTTTAAATTAAATTTATTAATCGGACCAGGCCAAGTGTTTTGAAAAACATTATTCATCGGAAGCATTGCCATATCACATCTTACACCGTCGCAATATTTGGTTAATTTCATCAGTTGTTCAGTCATAAATTTACGGGCTTTTTCACTAAAATAATTTATTTGGGCTGTATCTGACCATGCAGGGAAAAACGGATCTCTACCGTGAGCAAGTATAATTTTTTCTTTTGTATTTATTCTAAAGTATGAATTTGGCTCATCTTTTAAAAGTTGTTCATCTCCCTGTAAAAATAAATGAGGGAATGTTTTTACTACATATGAATCAGCACCAAAATGATTGGGAATAAAATCAAGAATTAGTTTTAAACCTATGGAATTTAGTTTTTCTTTTAAATTAGTCAGATCATCAAATGTTCCAAAAGCTTGATTAAGTTGGTAGGAATCAATAGCATAAGGTGAACCAATAACATCTTCCTGTTTCCAACTGGGTAAACATTTTTTATAAGCTTTAACTAAATCAGGAGAAAAAGCATATTTTATATTTTCTTCCGGAATTTTCCACACACCCATGAGCCATATATAATCAAATCCTTTTTGTTCTAAAATTTTAAAATACTCATTAGGAATTTCCGATAGCTTAATATCTTCACCAAATTGTTTTATCCACACACGTGTATTTATTTCATAAAGCTTGTGATTTGAATTCATTTTGAGAGTTTAATTATTGATTACGTTTTTATTAAAATAAATTACATCTTTACAATTTTATAATTCTTAAACGCAAAATAAATTTCCTGTGAAGCCTTCTTTATAACTGAAGCAACAGGTATAGCCAGGAGCATACCAATCAGTCCGAAAAGTTGGCCACCGGCAATAATTAAAAGTATTATTATAATCGGGTGCATATTAACACTTTTAGAAAATACATAGGGTTGAACGATGCCATTATCAATTGTATAAATAAATATGATTAATATTTTGATATATATTTTCTAGATCAATTATGTCGGTGGCTGTCGCCATGTTAATTATTTCACCTGCATTCTGGATACCAACAACAAATAATGTTGGCTTGCCATATTGTGCAGTTTTTTCAACCTCGATGCCTTTAAAATAAATAGCATCATTGTTTACTCCTGGTGTGTTTAAATATTTTCTTTTTAGTGATTTGTTCATATTACCATCTTATATATCCTCTCGAATATCCTCTTGTTCTATTAAGACCATCTTCAAATGCAGCCTTAACTTCTGTGTCTCTTTTATATTCCTGTGTCCACATAGATTCTGTATCAATAATTCCATTATCAATAAGATCAACTGCTAATTTCATTGCTTCAATAAAATTTGCATTGCGTGGACTCGGAAAAATAATTGTTACCGCTTTCCATAATAATTTTGACATCGGCAAAATTGCTGCTGGATGTTTTTCTGCTGCTAATACTATTATAGCTTCATCATTGATAGAAATCAAGTTTTCTAAATAATCAGGATCATCGCTCAAGTCAAATATGATATCGAAACTGGTCTGGGGAGAAATATTTTTTCGGTTATGACATAATTCCACATTTTGTAATTTCCAGTATTTTTTATTTGCTCGACCTACTATCACAATATTATTACCAATGCCGTTGTTACGAATTGTTTCGTATATAACTTGTGCAAGAAATCCGGTACCCAATATAATAATATCGTCTTCAAATTTAATACTACCAGATACTTCTTCGTAAATATTAATACCACATGCAACAGGTTCTATGATGTATTTGGGGTCTGTACTCGGAACTTTTACATATGTATTTTCGTTAGCATTATAATAATCTGCAAAAGAAGGTTCACCTCGTGTTGCAACAATATCACCTTCATTGACATTATAAATATTATTCCCTACTTTTGTAACCATACCAAGCCCTTCATGACCTTGTATCTCTTTTGGTAATGTTTGGAACGCGCCTGTATACATATCAATATCTGATCTACATACACCAGTGATGATATTTTTAACCTCAATTTGTCTAGAGTTAGGTTCAGGTTTATCCCATATTGTTTCAATGATATCTCTGTTACCTGTTGTATAAAATAATCGTGTTTTCATAGTAGATACTCTAGCTGTTCGTGTATCCATTCATCGACACGCTTTTCAACGAGATTGTTACGATTAAGCCAATCATTTTTCGCACACATAAATGAATTATTTTCTGTACCCGCTATCATATTACCGTATGCATCATCTGGACATAATCCAAAATCCCATTTCCATTTGGCTCCATCCGTATAATATATTGTGATGCGTTGTTTGTTATATCCTTCTTTCCATGATGCTTTTAGTGTAACTAGAATTTCTGTTTTTGCATAATTATTAGCAGGAATCATATAATGTGCTTCAGCATAATCACAAACATTATATGTACCGTTTATATTAACTTCGCCGTATTCTGTAGAATTACTAATGTTGTTTAGGTTCCATCTCTGTTGTTTAAATACAACTGGAGTTAAATCTGTAATTTGTTGTAATGGAAATAATGCATACATAAAACAATATAAGTGTGGAAATAAATCGTGTGTAACGCCACCAAATGCATCTTTTTTGTTTGTAAACCAGCTACCCGGATTTGGAATACGATCTTGATTCATCCATTCAATCTCTACCGCAGAAACTATATCTTGATCACACATTTCTCGTAATTTTTGAATAATTTTTTGTTTACGGTACAGATTATTTTTAACTAATATAATTTTGTGATCTTTTAATCTTGATTTTGCAAGATTATGTTTCCAAATTTTAGAATTTAAGAATCCTGGTTTTTCAATAAGGATTGTTTTGCAAAATTTTGATACTACAAGCATCGCAGAAAGGTGATGAATATTTGGTAGGCAAATTACTGCCATATCATATGATTCTGTCGAAAGGTCTTGTACGGTTTTATAGGTAGCATTAAGTTCGGGATTAATATCTACAGTGTCTACTTTGTAGCCAAGTTTTTCAAATTGTGGCACATAGACATTTTTTCCTATTCCGCCTAATCCAACTACAAGTGCTTTTTTCATTCTTTACCTTTTAATTTTGCTGTAAATAATTCTTTCTTTGTATAATATTTATAGTTATAAATAATGCCTTCTGTCATCCCGCCTACACCTACTATAGTTTTTCTATATCCAAAACCAATTATCCAACTATTATCAATTGTTTTCCGCGGAAAGAGAAAAAATTTTCGTTTCCATGTGTTTAACTTATCCACTTTATCCTTTACCAAATTTTATATAAAGATATATGCCGAGAATAATTCCAACAATTTCAAATGTCCAATCTAAATATGGATCCCACCAAATATGACTTGGCCATTGTTTATATTCTCTATATCCTTCCCATGCTACAGTTAATATAACTCCAATCCATAGATTATTAAAAATAGTTGAAATTAACCAGACGCTTGCGATTCCCAT
>JADFGB010000073.1 GCA_022567875.1 Bacteroidota bacterium
AGGCATTTTATGTGGTGGTTTTCAAAATTTATTAGGATTCGCAGCAACACTTGCCTTAGACGTGCCACTTCAATCTGTCTTTACCGCACTGCGCGGTCTTATATTTTTTGCTATCTTTTGTTTTCAGTTTTGGATATATGGAAATAAATCAAAGCCTGCTGTTTAATTCACAAATTACCTTCTTTAAGCTTCTTTTTGATAAAGAGATAGGCAATTCAAAACCAAAATAAAAAATGATACGAAAATTAATTAAAAGATAAAAAAGCCCTTTGAAATAAAACTAATTTCAAAGGACACAAATTTAATTATTTAATTTACTTTTTCATTTGCGGGTGGAACAAATCCAAAATGTTGATTAGCAGGGGTATCAATAGATATTTCACCGAATCTTTTCTCATATTTATCTAAATTATCTTTTAACGCTTTTAAAAGCATTTTTGCGTGCTGAGGGGTAGTAATAATTCTGGCGTGTACTTTTGCTTTAGGAACTCCTGGCACTATCCTTATAAAATCAAGAATAAACTCCGCCGGTGAATGTGTTATTATTGCTAAATTAGAATAAATACCATCAGCTTCTTTTTCACCAAGCTCAATATTTATTTGCTGTCCCTGTTGATTATTCTTTTGATTCATAATAACCTATATATATAAAACTTAATTTTATCTTAATGAGTCAGATTTATTGAAAGCGTTTTCCGCATCACTTGTTTTACCTAATCTAGTATAAACTTTTCCTAGAGTTTCCCAGATTGCAGCTTCTTGATCATTTAGCTGAATTACTTTTTCTAAATAAGGTAATGCAGATTCATATTTCAATTTATATTTATCTGAGTGAACTTCTTTATCCAACTCAGATTTCAAAATATTATCACCCCATTGAACATAAACTACACCAAGATTGTAAATTGCATTTTCATAATTAGAATCAATTTTTTCAGCAGCTTTAAATTGTTCAATTGCTTCGGCATATTTCTTAGAACCTAATAATAAAACACCATAGTTATAGTGATAATATTTATTGTCCGGCTGGTTTTCAACACCTTCTTTAAAAGCTTTTATGGCAACATCAATTCTGTTAGCTCCGATGTAGCTGTTTGAAAGTGCTAAAAGTATATTAGAATTTGATGGGTAAGTTTTTTTTCCGGTTTCCAAAACCTCTATAGCTTTGTCAAACATATTCATATATGCTATACTATCTTCTGGAATTTTTGTAGTAATAAATTTTGATTTTAATGTTTTAGCTTTATTATAATAAATATTACCCAAAAATCTATAACCGTCTTTAGATTTACTTTTATTTATTATCATTTGTAAAGGTTCTATTGCTTCATCATATCTTTGTGCATTTAGTAATACAAAAGCTAAATTTCTATGAGTAGAAATAGAATCAGGCTCAATATTAACTGCGGATTTGAAAGATTCTGTAGATGTATTATAAAAGATTTTTGCACTGTCCTGTGAAGATGAAGTATTTCCCTTCTGAAAATACTTAACACCTTTATTAAATAAAACAGCCCAAGCGTTCAATTTATGTGCAGTTATTTCTTCTTCGTATTCATCATCGATTGCTAAACTTTTGTTAAAAGCATCCAACATTTCATTATATTTATTCAATTTACTATAAACAAATCCCATTAAATAATAGCCTTCATTACTTTCAGGATCATTTGCAATTTCTTTTTTTAATAACTCAAGAGCTTTTTTATAATCTTTTGACTGAATTGCCATTTTTGCAGCTGTTGTATATGGTGAGCCTAAAGCAATATTTGAAAATAAAAAAGCGGTTAATAATAATGAAATTATGACTAATTTAGCTGACTTCATTCTAACTCCTTAAATTCTATTTTTTTTTATAACTAATAAAATTAATATAATATAGATATATAATCAATGGTTTTCATTTTATAATAATTATAATTCTTTATTGTTCCATCGTAAATCAAAATCGTGTTGGTTAATAAATTGATTTTACCTGCTTAAAAGGATATTTTTGAACTTAAAAGAGAAATTAAATTGACAACTGAAGAAGTAATCAGATCCGTTCCTAAAGTACTTTTACATGATCATCTTGACGGAGGTTTAAGACCAAAAACTATTATTGAACTTGCAAAAGATTTGAAGTATAAAAAGCTTCCAACTAAAAACCCTGAAGAATTAGCTGTTTGGTTTCATAGAGGGGCTAATAAAGGTAATCTTACTGAATATCTTCAGGGTTTTGAACATACTTGCTCTGTAATGCAAAGTAAAGAAGGTCTTGAAAGAGTGGCTTATGAAATGATGGAAGATATGAAAAATGACGGAGTTTGCTATGTTGAAACAAGATTTGCTCCAGTTTTTCATACTTCTAAAGGTCTTTATCACGAAGATATTGTAAACTCTGTAATAACTGGATTAGAAAAAGGGAAGAAAGATTTTGGTGTCGGTTACGGGCTTATATTATGCGGCATGCGTAATATGTTAGACACATTAGACGTAGCTGAATTATCAGTAAACTTCAGACATCACGGTGTTGTTGGTTTTGATCTTGCGGGTGAAGAAGGTGGATATCCACCTAAAAAACATATTGAAGCTTTTCATTTTATTCAGCGAAAAAATTTTAACATTACAATTCACGCTGGTGAAGGATTCGGAAAAGAATCTATCTGGCAGGCAATTCAGTGGTGTGGAACTCATAGAATAGGACATGCAACTCATTTAAAAGATGACTTTTCTTTTGATAGCGAAGGCAATGTTGTTGGTTTAGGAGATTTAGCACAATACGTACTCGATAAAAGAATACCTTTAGAGATTTGTTTACTCAGTAATATACATACAGGTGCTATTGATAAAATAGAAAATCATCCTTTTGGAATTTTGTTTAAAAATAAATTTAGGGTAACTATAAATACAGATGACAGATTAATGAGTGATACTACAATGACTAAAGAATTTTTAACAGCAATTGAATACTTCAATCTTAACTTAGAAGATATCGAAAAAATAACACTTAATTCTATGAAATCGGCTTTTATTCCTTATAATGAACGTCTTGATTTCATATACAATACTATAAAACCCGGATATACAAAAATTAGGGAACTATTACTTTCATTTAAAAAGAATACAGGAACTCATGAAAAAATTATTTAGAAATTATAATTATAAGTTTGATAAAAATGATATAAAAATGTTAAAAACATTTTGTAAACAATCTTTAAAACAAATTGAGGGTGATAATAAATTTTATTCTGAAGTTAGAAGTTTTAGATCAATATTAGAAAAGTTAGATAGTGGAGATGAAATTATTAAACTAACAAAAGACGAAAGCACAAAACTAAAAAATCAGTTAAAACAAAATCTTCAATATTTAAAGAAAGAATTATTAAAGAGTTGGTTCCTAAAAAAAATACTTTATCGTTCAATGATAAAGCAATATTCAAATATTATTGAAAAACACTTTGTGGTTTAATTTTGTTAACTGAAATTGAAAAATTAAACATTAAAGCACCAACAGGAAATAAACTAAGTTGTAAAGGTTGGATTCAGGAAGCGGCTATGAGAATGCTGATGAATAATCTTGATGCAGAAGTTGCCGAAAAACCCGAAGAACTTATTATATACGGTGGTAGTGGAAAAGCTGCAAGAAATTGGGAATCATACGAAGCTATTATTTCGTCCTTAAAAGAATTAGAAAATGATGAAACCCTAATCGTTCAATCGGGTAAACCTGTTGGCATATTTAAGACACACACCAATGCTCCAAGAGTTATTATTTCTAATGCTATGCTTGTTCCTAATTGGGCTAATTGGGATGAATTTAGAAGATTAGAAGCTCTCGGTCTTACAATGTACGGACAAATGACAGCGGGAAGTTGGATCTATATCGGTACCCAGGGAATTCTGCAGGGAACATATGAAACATTTACAGCCTGCGGTGATAAATATTTTAATGGTGACCTTTCAGGTAAACTAATACTTACTGCCGGGTTAGGCGGTATGGGCGGAGCTCAACCTTTAGCTGCCACAATGAACGGAGCTACATTTTTAGGAATAGAAGTAAACAGGGAAAAAGCACAAAAAAGAATTGATACAGGATACTTAGATATAATTGCAGAAGACCTTGATGAAGCTATCCAAATTGTAACAAAAGCAAAAGCCGAAGGTAATGCACTTTCTGTATGTCTTATAGGAAATGCCGGTGAAGTACTTCCAAAATTATTACAGAAAAATTTAATAGCCGATATTGTAACCGATCAAACATCTGCCCATGATACTTTAAATGGGTATATCCCAATGGGAATGAGTCTAAATGATGCCTTTGAATTAAGAAAAAACGATCCTAATAAATATATTAAATTATCAAAAGAAACTATTGTAAACCATGTAAAAGCAATGCTGGAGTTTAAGAAAAGAGGAGCAATTACTTTTGACTATGGAAATAACATAAGAGGAGAAGCAAAAGATAACGGAGTAGAAAACGCTTTTGATATTCCTGGCTTTGTACCGGAATTTATTCGTCCTTTATTCTGCGACGGTAAAGGACCATTTAGATGGGTTGCTTTATCGGGAGATCCAAACGATATTTATATTACTGACCAGGCTATAAAAGATACATTCCCAGAGAATAAACCATTGTGCAAGTGGATTGATATGGCACAAAAGAAAGTCCATTTCCAAGGACTTCCATCAAGAATTTGCTGGTTGGGTTACGGTGAAAGAGAAAAAATGGGAAAAATATTTAACGACTTTGTAGCATCAGGTAAAATAAGTGCACCAATAGTTATTGGAAGAGACCATCTGGATTGTGGATCTGTAGCCTCGCCAAACAGAGAAACAGAAGGAATGAAAGACGGCAGCGATGCTATTGCTGACTGGCCTATTCTTAATGCTTTACTGAATGCAATAGGGGGTGCAAGTTGGGTATCTGTTCACCACGGTGGTGGTGTCGGTATTGGTAATTCCATCCACGCGGGTATGGTTGTGGTAGCTGACGGTACAAAAGAAGCTGAGGAAAGATTGAACAGAGTTCTTACCTATGACCCCGGTTTAGGAATAATGAGGCATTCTGATGCCGGATATCAACAAGCAATTGAAAATGCTAAAAAATTTAACATCAAAGTTCCAATGTTAAATTCAGATTAAGATACTTCTTCTTTCTATTCTCTATATAAAAATAAACAAAACATTAATTTAATTTTGATTACAAGAAAATATATATTTTTTGTGCAATCATTTTTATAATTTAGTAGTTATAAAATAATATTTTTTAAAGTGATTTATATTTAAGGGAGGCTGAAATGAGAATTTTAATAGCAGATAAATTTCCTGATAAATACGTTGAAAAAATAAAAGGTATTGTTAGAGAAGTAATTTACGAACCTACTTATAAAGAAGATGACCTACCTAATAATATTAAGGATATTGATGTACTTATTGTGCGTTCGACAAAAGTAAATAAAGATTGTATCAGTATATCAAATAAATTGAGCTTAATAATAAGAGCCGGTGCCGGTGTAAATAATATAAACATTCCAGAAGCAAATAAGAGAGGAATTTATGTAGCCAATTGTCCAGGTAAAAATAGCATTGCGGTTGCTGAATTAGCTATGGGATTAATTTGTGCAATTGATAGGAAACTGCCAGATAATGTTATTCAGTTCAGAAAAGGAAAATGGAACAAAGCTGCATTTTCTAAAGCTGATGGTTTATACGAAAAAACAATTGGTATTGTAGGTACGGGGAAAATAGGCAGAGAACTTATAAAGAGAAGCAAAGCTTTTGGAATGAATGTAATAGCTTGGTCAAGATCCTTAACAAAGAATACTGCTGATATATTAGAAATTTATAGATGTGAAGACCTTAATGAACTTTTTGAAAAAGCTGATATAATAAGTATCCATCTTGCTCAAACAAGTGAAACTAAAAAAATAATCTCTGCGGATTTAATAAATAAAATGAAACAAGGTGCCTGTTTAATAAATACTTCCCGAGCAGGTGTAATAGATGAAGATGCGTTAATAGCTGCTGCCAAAAAAGGAAAAATATTTGTAGGAATTGATGTTTTTAGAGATGAACCTGAAGAAAAACAAGGAGAATTTAATTCAGATTTAATTAACATACCAAATATTTATGTAACACACCATATAGGTGCTTCTACTGTGCAAGCACAAAATGCGGTTGCAGAAGAGACATTTAAGAGTATTGAGCAATACAAAAAAACA
>JADFGB010000074.1 GCA_022567875.1 Bacteroidota bacterium
TTTGCTACAAACATGAAAACATGCAATATAAGAGGCATTGCTGAAAAATGAGCACAAAATGAGCACAAAATGAGCACGATTTTTTCAGTATCTCCTCTTTTTGGATGTTTTGATGTTTGTAGCAAAATTTCTATTTATTTTTTTCAAAAAAATTTTGCTACAAGTTGTGTGTCTTTCAAATGTCTAACGTCAAGTTCAAAAATTTGCGCTTTTTTTTGCAACCACACTGTGCAGTATCAACAAAGGTTGAAAAGTAAAAACAAACAAAGTTCAATGCATTTTGAACTGCAAATTTTTTTTCACACCGAAAATGGAAATTTTTATCTCAAATGAAAGCCAACACTCTCCTCTTTTGATTGGTTAATCTAAAAATAAATTTTATATATTTTTTATATAGCTTTTGAGTTCCTTCATTGGATTGTGCACGCATAAAATAAGGAAGAAAAATTAATTGAGATTTTCTTGCATAATTATATGCTTTAGAATAATCTCGGCGTCTGCTTTTTTTATTTAGCACAACAGTTTTAACACTGCCAAATTTTTTTGAAATTAACTTATTAAATGTCAGTACGGAATCTTTGGCAATACTGTATGAAAAAACAATTGATACAACCCTTCTATATTTTCGAGGTTTTATTGGTATAATTTTTCTTTTGTTTTTTAAAAGAGTAATTGATCTGTCGGCAATTATTTGTGCGAGTTTTTTATGGGGAATGTATGTATTGCTGTTTTGAAAAATATCCCACCTTGGTTCAGTTTTTATAATCCATCTTTTTGCTGATAGAATTTTTCGAACGCTTTCATTTATTCTTTCCAAACTAATTTCATTTGCAAAAACTGAATTAGAAATGGCATTAATAACTATTTCAGGATCGGGTGACATTAAAATAATATCGTTACCTGCATTAACAGCCATTATTGCTGCTTCCGCAACTGAATAATATTTAGTTAAAGCTTGCATTCTCATAGCATCTGTTACTATAAGACCTTTAAAGCCAAGCTTATTTTTTAACAGATTTGTAATAACTTCGTGAGAGAGAGATGAAGGCAATAATGTATCTTTTTGTAATGCCGGGAAATTTAAATGGCCAATCATAATTGATTGAACACCTCTTTTTATCGCCTTGATGAAAGGAAATAGTTCGTTTTTGTAAAGATATTTTTCTGATTTATCTATTTTAGGAAGATCAATGTGTGAATCAATTATTGTGTTGCCGTGTCCGGGAAAATGTTTTGCAGTTGAAATAACTCCTCCGACAGAAGCTCCATTAATAAAAGCATTTGCAAATTTTGAAACCATGTCTTTTTTGTTAGAGAAAGATCGAATCCCAATAACAGGGTTATCCGGGTTATCATTTATATCAACAACAGGTGCAAAATTTTGATGAACACCTATTGCTCTAGCCTCCCTTGCAATTGCTTTACCCATATTATATGCGAGAGAAGTATCACCGGTAGCTGCAATTGCCATGTTATATGGGAAAGTATTTCCGTCTGTCAGACGCATTCCCAAACCGTTCTCAAAATCAGATGCAATTAAAAGAGGAATTTTTGACATAACCTGCATATCAATTATACCCTGTCTTTCGTTGTTAATATCGCCCTGGAAGTAAGCAAAACCGCCTACTTTTAGTTCTGTAATTAATTTACGTATTCTCACCCTCTCAAGAGTATCTGTGCTTCTGTCTTTTCCCATAACCCAAGGCATAATCATCTGTGCAACTTTTTCTTTGGTGGTCATGCTTTTCAGTTTATTTTCAACCCACTCTTTATCGGTTTCATTTAAATGAAAAACTTCCGGATAATAAACACGAATGTTTTTTGATTTATTCTTGTTGGAATGTGTAATCATCGATAGATGAACGAAAGAAATTACTATTATTCCCCATAATAAAAAGGAATTGTATTTATTGTTTATCTTCATTTTAATTTTTATTTATAAATCGATTTTATAATCTTATCGTGAAGTACAGGTCTGAATTTAATGATTTTTCTATTCTCTCTTGAAGGATAAACACGATTAGTAAGAAAGATTACAAATATTTTTTTTTCGGGATCTATCCACATTGAAGTGCCGGTGTAGCCTGTATGTCCGAAAGAAAGGGAAGAAAATAAGTTTCCTGCAGAAGATTTTTCGGGTGATTTTATATCCCATCCCAAAGCTCTTTCTGAATTTTGCTGCTTGGTAGTAAAAAGTTTTACCGTGCTTTTTTTAATAATTCTTTTCTTATTGAAAACTCCTTTTTGAAGAATCATTTTAAGGAAGCGGGATAAATCTTCGGTAGTAGAAAAAAGTCCCGCATTACCCGAAACACCGTTAAGTAAAAAAGCTGTTTCATCGTGAACTTCTCCCCGTAACAATCTGTGTCTCCAGTAATCGTCAAGTTCTGTGGGTGCAATTTCATTTTTAATGGAATCAGGTGGATTGAACATTGTGAGTTTCATATTTAAAGGATAGAATATTTTTTCTTTTGAAAATATATCCAATGTTTTGCCGGTAACTTTTTCAATTACTTTCTGTAAAACAATCATACTTAAATCCGAATAAACAGTTTTGGTGCCTGTTTTATAAACAAGTTTTGTTTCGAAAATATCATTTATAACCTCATCAGCATTTGAACAAAACTTATAAAATCTTTTGTATGCCGGAAGCCCGCTGTTGTGTAGCAATAAATGTTTAATTGTAATTTTTTCTTTTTCGTTATTATCGAACTCGGGGATGTATTTTGTTACATTGTCATTTAAATGAAACAGGTTTTCATCAATGCAAATCATTGCGGCGGTAGTTGTTGCAACTATTTTTGTGAGTGATGCTAAATCATAAATAGTGTTTAATTTAACTTTTGATGAATTTTTATCATAAGTAAAATTCCCGTATGCTTTTTCATAAATTGTTTCTCCTTCTTTTGAAATAAGCAAAATAGCTCCCGGGAAAACACTGTCCACAATTGCCTGCTTAACAAGAATGTCTACTTTTGCAAAATTATATTTTGAGTTTTGAGCAAGAATGAAATTAAAATTCAATGTTGCGATGACTAATATGATATACTTAAAAGATGTTTTTCTAATTAAATACATATTCACTTAGTAATAATTTTCTTTCCGAATTCAGGATCAATATCCAAAAATTTAGTAATTATAAAAGCAGGTATTGTGGAAATACAAACCCAAATAAAAAATTGATTGTAGCCTATCGATTCTTGAAGCCATCCGCTTATCATTCCCGGTATCATCATACCGAGAGCCATAAGCCCTGTAGCAATTGCATAATGTGCTGTTTTATAATTTCCCTCGGATATATAAATTAAAAACAAAAGAAAAGCCGTAAACCCGAATCCGTATCCGAATTGTTCGATTGCAATGGCTAAATTAATGATGATTAAACTTGTAGTTTGTGTGTATGATAAAAACACATAAACAAGGTCAGGTAAATTTATTGCAACAAGCATCCACCAAATCCAGTATTTCAGTCCGTGTTTAGCTGAGACAAATCCGCCCAATAATCCCCCAAAAATTAAAGCTATAATCCCTACTGTACCATAAGCAAAACCAACTTGAGATGTTGTAAGTCCCAATCCGCCTGCTTCTATTGTGTCAAGCAGAAAAGGTGCGGCTATTTTTGCAAGCTGTCCTTCACCCAGCCTGTAAAGTAAAATGAAAAGTAAGATTATTATTATTTGTTTTTTCTTAAAGAACAGTACGAAAGATTGAAGAAATTCTTTTGAAAAAAGTGCAAACGTTAGCTCTCTTTTTGTTCGGTCTTTTTCCGGTCTCGGTAAAATATAATTATGATATAAAAAGAAAAGAATGAACAATCCCGCAATGACAAAGAAAGTTATCATCCAAGCAAAAGGGATGTTTCCCGATTCTTTTAAATTACTTGTTTCCAGAAACCCAGCAAAAATTATAAGCAATCCCTGTCCGAAAATCATTGCGAAACGATAGGCTGTATTTCTTATACCTACAAACCAAACCTGGTTGTGTTTTGAAAGTCCAAGCATGTAAAACCCGTCAATTGCAATATCTTGTGTGGCGGAACCGAAAGCAACAAGCCACAAAAAGGCTAGAGAATATCGGAAAAAATTTTCACCCGGAATTGTAAGAGCAACACCGGCAAAACCTGCCCCCAACAAAAGCTGCATTACAATTATCCAGGTTCTTTTGGTTTTTAAAATATCAACAACGGGACTCCAAAATGGTTTAATAACCCAGGGCAGATATAACCAGCTTGTGTAAAGCGCAATATCTGTGTTAGAAATTCCTAGTTTTTTGTACATAATCACAGATACGGACATTACAACAATGTAAGGCAGACCTTCAGCAAAATATAAAGAGGGCACCCATTTCCAAGCTTTAGTTTTTGATTGTGCGGAACTCATTTAACATCCGCAAGATTTTTTTTTGCTAAAAGTATTGCGCCGAAAGCAGGAGGATTTTCAGGTTCAGTCACTTGAACAAAAGGAAGTTTTTCTTTTATCTTTTCTCTCAAAAGATTTGAATAATAATTTTTGTTTTGAATTAACGAACCTGTAAATGCAAGATTAAGTTTTTCTTCATTCAACTTTTTCTTCATAGCAGCTATTTGTTCAATTAGTTCGTTCGATTCTTCATCTAAAATAGTTATTGCCGTTTCATCATCAGATTGAGCTGCATCTAATACTAAAGCAGCAACTTCTGAAATGGAAATCTGGTTTCCGTAGACTTTTGAAATTAGGTCTTCTTTATTTTCAATATTAAATTTATCGCAAACTAAATTTGTTATTTTAGTGTTATCCCCAAATCCATCTAATTGTTTTGCAACAGCAATCAATCCTTTTCTCCCTATAGAATAACCCCCGCCCTGGTCACCGATTAAACTTCCGAATCCGCCAACGCGGTATAGTTTTCCCTCTTTATCTTTTCCATAAATTATTGATCCCGTTCCTGCAATTAAAATACAACCCGGTTTACCAGAGAAGGCACCTTCTAAAGCAATGTTAGCATCAGTTGTAACTTTAATGTTTTTAAAATCCGTAATTCTTTTTAATTCATTTAATAATTTATCCGAATTCTCTTTTCTTCCGGCTCCAGCAGAACCAATTAAAACCAAATCAACATCTTCATATTTTATGTTAGTGTTCTCAATGCATTTTTTTATTGCAAATAAAATATTTAACGCAGCTTTCTCAAAACCAATTTTTAATAAATTACCTCCCTCTGTTGTTACAGAAGATAAAATTTTGGGTTCAAAATTGGCAATAACGCAATCGGTTTTTGTTCCTCCGTAATCAATGCCTAATATATAATTCATCTTTTATTTTAACTGAAATAAATAAAAAGTCGATTTAATATTAAAATAGCAATTCTAAACAGAAATTAAAAAAATATAAATGGATTATTACATAATTTTGAGAAATGAATTTTATTATATTTCAACTATGTGGAATTGCAATATTGTATGAATGGATGATTGTATGGTTGAATGAGAAACTTTTTAACTCACAACCATACTCAGCCTAAGGCTGACATACATACATACTTCTTAAAAATTCATAGTTGTGTATTTATTATAAAAACCATCCCTACACAAGGGAAATTTGAAATGTAAACACATGAATAATTTAGAAGAATATTTTAAGAAATACAGAGAGAACACGATTGGGTATAATCAAACTTTTACAACTCCTTACGGAGAAAAAAGAATTGTTTATGCCGATTGGATAGCAAGCGGCAGACTCTATGCACCGATAGAGAAAAAATTAGCTGAGTTGTTCGGTCCGTTTGTCGGCAACACGCATTCGGAGTCCAGCATAACGGGTACGACAATGACACATTCATATCACCTCGCTCATAAAATAATAAAAGAACACGTAAATGCCGGCAAAGATGATGTAATAATAACCGCCGGTTCCGGGATGACAGGTGTTGTTAATAAGTTTCAAAGAATTTTAGGACTTAGAATACCTGAACAAATTCAAAAATTTGTAAATATACCGGAAGATCAAAAACCTGTAGTTTTTATAACTCATATGGAACATCATTCCAATCAAACTTCCTGGCTGGAGTCTGTTGCGGACGTTGAAGTGATAGCACCTAATAAAGAAGGGCAGGTTGATATCGAAAATTTAAAAGAGCTTTTAAAAAGATTTGAAAACAGGGTGTTAAAAATTGGAGCATTTACAGCGGCATCAAATGTAACAGGTGTAATTCCG
>JADFGB010000075.1 GCA_022567875.1 Bacteroidota bacterium
CCCGGGAACTAATACAGGTAACTGTCCGAATAAATCAATATCATCTTCTAATTCTTTTGTATTAGTTGCACCATAAACAAGTCCGCAATTATTGTTTTCATTCCACATCTTTATCTTTTCAATTATTAATTGATAAAGCCGTTCGCCGTTTTCAAGCTTTACTTTCTCAAAATCAGAGGCACCCTTGTTTGATGTTAGCGTAAGAACAAAATTCAATTTATCTGAATAATCAAAGAATGGGCTTATTGAATCATAACCCATGTAAGGATTAAGTGTAATAGAATCAAAAGCAAAATGTTCGAAGATAGATTTAGCGTACATGTTGGATGTGTTCCCTATGTCTCCCCTTTTTGCATCACCAATAGTTAAAATATCCGAAGGTATAATTTCCAAAGTTTTTTCCAACTGTCTAATCCCTTCTATTCCATAGCATTCATAAAAAGCTAAATTTAATTTATAGGCGGCAGCATTATCAATTGTATTTTCAATAATTTGCTTATTAAATTCAAATATATTATTTGGTGAATCCTTTAAATGAACCGGTATTTTTTTAATATCGGTATCTAATCCAACACAAATAAACTTACCTTCATTATTTTTATTTTCTAATTTTTCTAAAGCAGTCATTATTATTTAAAATTTTTGTACATCATAACTTTTGTCCTATGGCATTCTCTATCAAATGGATAGATTAAAATATTCCCGTTTTTTATTTCTCCCAAAATTATTTTATAGTATAGGTACAAGTAACCTCTGTTATGTATAATTTTTTCTTGTGCGATAAATATTTGCAACAATTCCCAAAAGTGCCATATTTACTATTAATGAACTTCCACCGTAACTTACAAGCGGAAGTGTAATACCAATTACAGGCATAACCCCTACAGCCATTCCAATGTTTATCATTATATGAATAAAGAATAAAGATAAAATACCAATTATTGTTAAGCTTAAAAATTCATTTTTAGTTGTTGTTGCTATTTTTAAAATTTTTAGAAATACCATAAGAAATAATAGAAGAGTAATAACTGTTCCAATAAATCCGAACTCTTCTCCAATAACACAATAAATAAAATCCGTCCATTGTTCAGGAATAAAATTAAGCTGTGTTTGGTTTCCGTTTAAAAATCCTTTTCCAAATAATCCACCCGATCCTATTGCAACTTTTGCCTGAATAGAATTATAGCCGGAGCCAAGTGGATCGGACATAGGATTTAAAAATGATGTTATCCTAATTTGCTGATGCGGACTTAAAGCACGAAAGACAAAATCTGTAAAAAAACCAGCCGCTAAATTTATTGCAAAAAGTGAACCGCTAAAAATAAGACCTTTCTTAAAAAAGACGAGAATAACTGCAACTATTACTAAGGTAGCTATAAATGGAAGTATGCCGAACATAGATGAAATTGCTACAACACCAGGTGAAAGTACTATGAATAAGCCGAAGAGACTAATCCCTTTCCAAAATATTATTGTTAGAAATATTGTTATAAAAACTAAAACCGTTCCCATATCCGGTTCAAGTAGAATTAATACGATAGGTATTAAACCAATTGACAGTGCTAAAAGTATATCTTTAAATGATTCTATATCAATTTCTTTTTTGCTTAAGAAAGAAGAAAGGGCAAGTATAGTAGATATTTTTGCTAATTCGGATGGTTGAAAACCCAGTGAGCCAACATATAACCAGCTTTTTGCCCCAGAAACTCTCTTACCCATTACCACAACTAAAATAAGTAAAAGAATTGAAAAAATAAAAGCCGGCCAAGCTATATTTTTAAAGGTATTTGTCGGAATAAAATAAACAATGAAAAAAACAAGAATACCTACCCCAACCCAAATTAATTGTCTGTTAAAATTATTTTCAGCAATTGGATTATTTAATGTTGCGCTATAAATTGCAATTAAGCCAATGATTAGCAATAATATGATTGGTACAAAAAACCAAATATCAAATTTATCTTTAAATTTATAGTTTATTTGCAAAGTTACTTCACCAAGTTTTTGTTCATCTTCCTATGTAAATATGTTTCCACTAATTTTTTGGCAATAGGAGCTGCGTGTGTTGCTCCAAAGCCAACATTTTCAACAATAATAGAGAAAGCAATTTGTGGGTTATCAAAAGGGGCAAATCCTATGAACAATGCGTGATCATTTCCATGGGGATTTTGAGCAGTACCTGTTTTTCCTGCCATAACGATATTAGGTATTCTGCTTGCAACAGCTGTGCCTTTCCCGTTAACGACTAAAAACATTCCTTTTTTTACGATATCCAAAACTTCTTTTTTAATATTTACGTGGATTGGTTTTGGTTTAAATTCCACAAATTTATTTGTTTGTCCGTCAATATAACCCTTAAGTAAATGGGGTTGAAAACTATTACCGTTATTTGCAACAATTGAAGTAAATTGAGCAAGTTGGATTGGGTCAACACTTACTTCCCCTTGTCCAATTGCTAAGCTTGCCATTATGCTTTTAGGCCAATTTTTACCATATCTTTTAATATAATACTGCTCATCAGGTATTAAGCCTTTTGCTTCATTACTTAAATCTATACCTGTCTTTTTACTGAAGCCAAAAAGATTAGCATATTCTTTCCACTTTTTCATTCCTATTTTATAAATGAGATTGTAAAAGAATACATTACAAGAATGTTCAATTGCTTGTATTACATTCATTTTACCATGAACTCCGTCGCATTTAAAATATCTCCCGTAAAATTCTCCGCCACCTGAACAATAAAAAGTAGTTTTTTTATTTATTACACCTAAATCTAAAGCGGCAATTGCTTCAAAGATTTTAAATGTAGAACCAGGCGGTTTAACAGACATAATAGCTCTATTAAAAAAAGGTTTGGCAGGATCATTATAAAGTTTTTTTAAATAATCTTCGGTTGTAATGTATGCAAATTTACTAAGATCAAAGTCAGGTGCACTCACCATAGCAAGTACATCACCGGTTTTAGGTTCAATAGCAACTATAGCTCCTATTTTTCCTCTAAGAGATTCTTCAGCAACTCTTTGTAATTCAGAATCTATTGTTAGAACAAGATCATTGCCTTTAACAGCCGGAATATCATTTTGACCGTCTTTAAATTTTCCTATAAATTTCCTGCGTGAATCAACGAGCAAATAATTAAATCCTTTTTTACCCCTCAATAAATTTTCATATTTTTTTTCTAGTCCTGCGCTTCCAATAAAGTCACCTTGTTTGTATTCCTTTTTAAATTTATTTAATTGCCTTTGTGTAATTTCATTCAGATAGCCAAACATTTGAGCTCCTACAACCTTAGCCGGATAACCGCGATGCATTTCTACCTTATAAGTAATTCCCGGTAAATGTTCCATATTTTCTTCAATCCAAGAAATAGTATTAAAGGAAACACCTCTTTTAAATCTTAGTTGAAGATATTTAGAATATCTTTTATTCTTTTCAAAGAACTTATTTATATAACCATCTTTCAAACCCATAGCTGCTTCTAATAATTTATTTTGATTTTTGTCATAATCAGATTTAGTAATAAATATTGTATACGCAGGAAGATTATTTACAAGCAGTTTTTTATTTCTATCAAGGAACAATCCTCTTACCGGAATTATTTCTATTTTTTTAACGCTGTTCCTTTTGGACTTTAAATCATAATACCCTTTTTGAAGGATCTGCATCTGGAATAATCTAATAAGTAGAAAAGAAAAGCCAAAAATAATTATCGCATATAAAATTGATTTTCTACTTTGTGATCCAAAATTTTCAGCTTTCAAGTAATTTCCTCCTAGGATAAAAATAAATTATTATTATTGCCACTACAGAGGTATAAAGTCCCGGTAAAAGTCCTTCTTCAAATAATGATGTAATAATATTTGTGCTGAAGTCAATAGTAGAAAATATTGAATAAATAATCGAGGCAGTTATTGAGCACAAAAGTACTATAAAACCATAGCTAAATGGTTTTAAATAAATATGCCTTTTATTTTCATTTGAGAAATAGCCTGCAATAAATCCTGCCAAAGTATAGGAAAGCATAGCACTGCCTAACAAACCCCCTGTTATTAGATCAAACAGCAAACCGTATACAAATCCAAGAACAGTCCCATAAAGTTGACCGTGAAAAATTGAATAGAATACAAGTAAAATTAAAATAAAATTCGGCGTAATAGCTCCCCAAGTAATAAATTGTACAAGTGTAATTTGGACAAATAATACCGGGATAAAGAATAATATTGATAATATAAATTTAGTTCGCACTGTTTCTCTTCTTAAAGAAATTAAGTTCCATTTTATTTACTTGAAAACTCTTAATCATTTTAATAATAAATACGTTTTCAACTGATGTTAAATCTGCAAAAGATTTTATCTTTACTCGATTAAATATGTCTGTGCTTTTGTTATTTATTGATATTATATAACCAATTGGAATAGGTAAGGGAACAATTGTACTTATATCGGATGAAACAATCCTATCCCCAATTTTAATATCTGATGTTTTTGGAATATTTGTAAGGATTAAATCATCTCCATCCCATTTTAAAATTGCATTTACCCTGCTTCGTTCATCCTTAACTGTAATGCGTAACTCAACGTTTCTTAATGTTTTTATAATCGAATAATTATCTGACACTGTATAGACTATACCTATAAGACCTAAATCATTAATTACAGGCATACCTGGTTTTACACCGTCGGTTTTTCCCGAATTTAATGTAAAAGTATTTGATGCAGTATTTAACGACTTTGATACAACCGATGCAGAGATTAAAGGGTAAGATGCTGTGTCTTTTAACGAGAGCAAACTTTTTAGTTCTTGGTTCTCAATACCATACTTCCTCAGTAAATTAACCTGAAGCATAAGTTCGGCATTCAATTTCCTTAATTTCTTATTTTTATTTTTAATAAGAGTAGAGGAAGTAATATCTGAAATAATATTAGAGAAAAAAGCAAAGCTGCTGAAGGCTATTATTCTTACATTTTTAACAGCGGAATTATTATTATTTGATAGGGTAAAGAGACTTACTAAGATGAGAATTACTAATACTATATATTCTTTAAATTTATTCCAAAAGCTAGAAAATATTTTTAACATCTATATTAATATGTTCTTTTACGAATTAAGACTTTCGAATATTTATTCAAATTGTCTATTACCTTACCTGCACCTAAAACAACTGCTGTAAGTGGATCATCACAAACATGAACAGGTAAATTTGTTTCCATTCTTATTCTTTCATCCATACCTTTTAAAAGTGCTCCACCTCCGGTAATCATTACACCACGGTCAAGTATATCGGCAGATAATTCCGGTGGTGTGCGTTCTAAAGTTTGTTTAACTGCATCAATAATTTGTACAATAGATTCATTAAGAGCATCTCTAATTTCTACAGAACTCACTTCTGTAGTTTTTGGTATTCCACCCACTAAATCTCTTCCTTTAACCTGTATTGTAATTTCTTCTTTTAAAGGTACTGCAGAACCTACTTCACATTTTATTGCTTCGGCTGTTCTTTCACCAATTAGCATGTTGTGGTTCTTTTTAAAATACTGCATAATTGCATAATTCATTTCATCACCGGCAATTCTGATTGATTCTTCATTAACAATACCGGACAAAGCAATAACCGCAATTTCAGTAGTACCTCCGCCAATATCAATTATCATACTTCCGGCAGGAGCTTCAACGTCTATGCCTATACCAATAGCAGCCGACATTGGTTCAGCAATTAAATGGACTTCCTTTGCACCAGCGTGTTCAGCACTATCTCTAACAGCTCTTTTTTCAACTTCTGTAACACCGCTCGGTACGGCAACAACAACTCTCCTGCTTGATAGGGCACCTACTTTTACTTTTTTAATAAAAGCTCTTATCATACCTTCCGCAATTTCAAAATCGGCAATAACACCATCGCGCATCGGTCTTGTAACACGAATTTCTTTGTGTTCCCTGCCCAGCATTTCTTTTGCTTTATTACCCAAAGCAATTATTTTTTTCGTGTTTCTATCAAAAGCTACAATTGAAGGCTCATTAAGCACAATGCCCTTACCTTTAACATAAATTAAGGTGTTGGCTGTACCAAGATCAATTGCTATGTCGGTAGAAAATAAATCGAATATACCCATATTTCCTCTTAGTGCTTAAAGTGTCTAATACCTGTAAATACCATTGAAACATTGTTTTCATCAGCAGCGGCTAT
>JADFGB010000076.1 GCA_022567875.1 Bacteroidota bacterium
CCAATGCCCGAAAAAAATATCCGCTTTGGTATTTCGTGGGAATTATTTAATTAATAATATCTTTAAGAAAACTAAACCATGCTTAACACAGAGAAAAATAATATTTTCATTTACATTTTGCTTGCCGGTTTTGTAACTGAATTATATTATTTAGCCTTTCTTATATTCAGCGATAAGGATATTCCCCTTTATATGTTTATCTATCTCGAAACTTTTTTGATTATGTTGTTATCATTTTACTTTGTTAAAAACTTAAATGGAAATAATTCAGACGGAGAAAATGAGAAAAACAAAAAACATAATTTCGTCTTATTGTTTTTTTCAAAAGCACTAAAAATTAAAAACCCTGAAAGATTAAAACTACCTCTTACAATAATATTTTTTGGACTATTTTTCAGGTTAACTCTTTTCCCTGCTTTACCAACAACTTCAAATGATGTTTACAGGTATTTGTGGGAGGGAAAAGTTTTGGCTGCCGGTTATAATCCTTTCACATTAGCACCTAATGATACATCATTAATACCTTTAAGAGACGAAGTATATTCTAAGGTTACTTTTAAAGATATTTCGGCTATATATCCGCCAATTTCTCAATTTGTTTTTGCAGCAGGTTACGGTATTAAAAATAATAGTGTAGCAGCTTTAAAATTGATATACCTGTTGTGCGAATTATTTACTCTTTTAATATTGTTAAAACTGTTGGACCTTAAAAAGAAAAATTTAAATTACATAATTTTATACGCTTGGCTTCCATTATGTATAATGGAATATTTCATCAACGCACATTTAGATCCTATCGGCATAATGTTTATGATGATGTTTATCTATTTTATGGAAAGGGAAAAACTTATTTTATCTTCAGTTGTATTTTCATTGGCAATATTATCTAAATTATATCCAATAATTTTATTTCCTCTTGTTATTAAAAAACTCGGACTTAAAAAAACATTTGTTTTTTCATTGATAACAGCAATACTTGTAACAACTTTTTATTTACCTTTTCTTAATTGGAACTTTACTGCTTTTACAGCATTAGGGAATTATCTGTCAAATTGGGAATTCAACGGATCTGTATATAATTTATTAAAATATTTTTTGGATGATGGATATCTTATTAAAATTATTTGCGGATCGGCGTTTGTTATAACAACCGGAATAATAGCTTATAAGTACAAAAATTTTACTAAAGCAGCTTACGCAGTTTTCATCACTTTAATAGTTTTCAGTTCAACTCTTTATCCTTGGTATTTGGGATGGATAGCAGCGCTAAATCCGGTTCATGCATTTTATTCGGTAACAAGCTTATTGTTTACAAGTAACTTTGCAAACTTCACACCTCTTGCACCTGTGTGGAGGGAATATCTTGTGGTTTTACTAATTCAGTACATACCTTTTTTCATATTTATAGTGCTGGATGTTTTTTGGTTAAAAAATAAAAGAAAATCTAAAAAATCGTTATCAGTAAATTTTTAAAGACTTAGTTTTTCTTTAAACTTGATAGCTTGTCTTCTCGATACTTCTATTTTATGATCACCTTTTAATTTTACTAATAAGCCGCCGTTTAACCAGGGTTCAATATTTAATATCCACTTCAGATTTAAAATATGTTTTCTGTTAGCTCTGAAAAAAGTTTTACTGTCCAATCTTTCATCAAGATAATTTAATGTTCTTAAAATAAGCGGTTTGTTGTTATCAAAATAAAGTCTAACATAATTGCCCTCTGATTCAAATAATCTGATAGAAGATAATTTAACAAACCAGCATCGTTCGCCGTCTTTTACAAATATTTGGTCATCTTCTTTTAAAATATTAGAAAGTTCACTTGACATCACTTCCTGATTACGCAGGATAACTTTATCAATTGTTTCTTCTAATCTATTGGGATCAATTGGTTTTAAAAGATAATCCAGAGCGTTATATTCAAATGCCTTTAATGCATATTCATCGTATGCTGTAGTAAAAATAACTGTTGGAACAGTATCCAAACTCTCCAAAAGTTCAAACCCGTTTTTACCGGGCATTTGAATATCTAAAAAAATAAGGTCAGGTTTTAATTCTTCAATTTTTTTTATAGCATCATCAACATTTTTTGCTTCTCCTACTATTTTTATTTTTTTATGAGGTGTTAATAATCTGCGAAGTTCAACACGTGCTAATCGTTCATCATCAATTATTATTGCTTTCATTTTTATCTCCTTCAATTGGAATTACTATTTTTGCTAAAACAATTTCGTCTGTTTCGTTTTCGATAGTAAATCTTGCTTTCTCTCCGTAAATAAGATTTAATCTATGCTTTGTGTTTTTAATACCGAATCCTTTTGCATTTTTTAAAGCTTCCTCATCAAAGTTACCGGTGTTCCTTATCTCAATTATGAGGTCTGTTGCTGTAAGTTTAGTGCTTAAATGAATTTCCCCTCCTTCCTTTCTGTTTGAGATCCCGTGTTTTATTCCGTTTTCTATCAATGTTTGTATCATCATTGGAGGTATTTTAATTTGTCTTGAACCTTCATCGATATCAATTTTATATTTTAACCTTTCCTCAAACCTAATAGATTCTAGTTTTAAATAATCCGTAACCGTTTGAAGTTCATTATCTAAAGCAGCTGTTTCTATATGTCCTTTTTGTAAAGAATACCTGAGAATATTAGAAAGATAAGTTACTGCAGTTTGTGCACTTTCAGGGTTTTCTTTTATTAATGCTCTGATGCTGTTTAGTGCATTAAAAATAAAATGTGGGTTTAATTGAGATTTTAATGTTTTTAATTCATAATCTTTTACGGCAGCTTCCCAAATAAGTGCTTCAACTTCAACTGCTTTATAGTTTTCAAAGAAATGAACAGAAAAATAAATCAGTTCCCAAACTAAAATTATTCCTGTTAGATTAAATACCCTCCAAATAACTGTACCGGCTTGTATTTTATTAAGGTGGGCGTATCCTATATTATATGAGACAGTAAAAATAATAATATATATAATTGCACCTAAAATAAAAGATGAAAATATAATTCTAGGAATAATTTTTTTAAGAGGGAGTTTTAACCATTTTCTATTAATGGTGAAGTATCTAAAAATATGAGTTACACTAACACCAACTAACCCCATATATAATAATGTTGTGAGCCTTTGCCAAGAAAAATGCCCAAATAAAGAGATTATGCTTATATTAAAAATTACAAAAAATGACCACCCAGTTATTTGGCTGATCCAATAAATTTTATTACGTGCAAGTTTGGTTTTAAATGTAAAAGGATCTTTAGTAGGAATCGTATTATTTATGTCGGTCTTATTATTCATATATTAAATTCGTTTTCTTTTCTTTCAATCAATATAAACTTTTAACATTTATTCATCAAAATAAATCTTTATTTAATTAGAGATGGAATCTACCTTAGATGTTAATTACCGATTGATTTTATTCTGTAAACGGTAATAAAAAATGATGAAGGGAAAATTGACCTATTAAATGAAGTATGGATTAAAATTAAAAAGCTCTGTAAATATTTACAGAGCTTAATATATAAATTCAATAATTAAAGATTTATGATGTCGCTATAAATTATGTATGCCATTAAAAGAAGTAAAATAGCAAAACCCGCATTCTGAATTGCTATTTTTATTTTTATGGGTATTTCCCTTTTAAATATTCCTTCTATTAAAATAATTATCAAATGTCCCCCGTCTAATACCGGGAATGGTAAAATATTTAATATAGCCAAGCTTAAACTTAATAGCGCTAAAAAAACAAGGAAGCTTAAAATACCGTCATTAGCGGATTGTGCAGCGAACTGTGCTATCTTTACAGGGCCACCAAATACTTTACCGAAAGCTACATCGCCATTGATAACCTTGCTAAACATATTAAAAGTAAGGTTGGTCATTTTTACAATATCAAGCCCTCCTTGATAAAAAGAAGCAAAGAATCCAAAAGTTTCATATTCAACCTGACCTGTAAATACCCTTGTAATTTGAATTCCTATCATACTGTCATCACCGGGAGTCACGGCAAGATTTAAAGTATCTTTATCACGTTGAATAACTAGCGGTAAAGAAACATTCTTATTAGATGAAATAATTTTTGTGGTTTGTTTTGGACTGTAAAGTTCAATACCATTAAGTTTCAGAAAAATATCACCTGCTTTTAAACCGGCTTTTTCTGCGGGTGAATTAGCTAATACAGCAGCTACGGCAGGTTTTACTCCCGAGGGAATTAAGAACATCTCATTTTTTTCTGAATCAGGTATTTTTGAACGAAGTGCATTTATATGAATTATTTTCCCGTTTCTTTCAATTTTAAAATCTACATCAATTCCTGCTGAATAAATAAATATTTGACTGCGCAATTCACCCCAGTTATTTACAGGTTTTTCATTAACGGCAATTATTTTGTCATTTTTTAAAAGCCCAATTGAATCAGCAGGTGAATTTGGCACTACGTAACCAATGGTTGTAGTTTTTGTTATTTGTTTTCCTTTAAAGAAATTTGCTCCCCAGAAAATCATAAGAGATAAAAGCAGGTTCATTATAACACCGGCAGTAATTACAATTACCTTTTGATATGTTGGTCTTGCTCTAAATTCATATTGTTTGGGTTCTTCATTTGCAAATTTTGTATCAAAACTTTCGTCTACCATTCCAGCAATTTTTACATAACCGCCTAATGGCAGCAGACAGATTCTGTAATCAGTATTACCTTCACCGTCAAAATCTTTATCAAGTTCACCAAAAGTAAATCCGGTAAGTTTATTCCAACCGAAAAGTCTCTTACCAAAACCTATGGCAAATACATCAACTCTCATTTTAAATGATTTGGCAGCTATAAAATGTCCAAACTCGTGAATAAACACTAAAATGCCAATCGTTATCACAAAATAAATTACATATTCCATTAAATATTTTTTCTCCTATTATTTTTTTTACAAATTTCTTGTATTAAATTCCAAAAGACAAATTACAAATAACAAACCCTCCTCCCAGAGTATTCTGTACTTCGGGCAGGTAAATCTCACTATAAATTTAGTACATATTCTCTTGTCAACCTGTCGCACTCAAAAATTGTTTCAATATCGGGAGTTGCATGATTTACAAATTTATTAAGTGCTTTTTCAACAGAAACAGGAATATCAGAAAATTTAATTTCTTCTTTTAAAAATCTACTTACAGCAACCTCATTTGCCGCATTTAAAATACACGGTGCTGTTCCACCATCAGCCAAAACTTGAAACGCTAATCCTAAACAAGTGTACTTTTCATAATCCGGTTTATAAAAAGTCAGCTGATTTATTGTAGGTATATCGGTTCTTTTCATATCGTTTTTAAAACGCTCGGGATATGTTAAAGCATATTGAATGGGCAAACACATATCGGGGTAACCCAACTGAGCTTTAATTGAACCGTCCACAAACTGAACCATAGAGTGGATAATTGATTGAGGATGAATTACTACTTCAATTTGATCCGACAAAAAACCAAATAACCATCTCGCTTCAATAACTTCAAGACCTTTGTTCATCATTGTTGCAGAGTCAATTGTGATTTTGTTTCCCATTTTCCAATTAGGATGATTTAAAGCTTCTTTAACTGTAACAGAAGAAAATTTTTCCTTATCAGTATTTAAGAAAGGACCACCCGATGCTGTTAGGATAATTCTTTTTAAGTGTTTCTTGTCTGAGATTTTGATAATTTGATATATTGCGTTGTGCTCACTATCTACAGGTATAATATTTACATCTCTATTTTTGGCTTCTTCAGCGGATAAGCCCCGGTGAAGCTGAAGAATAATATCCTTCATTATTTCCTTTCTGGACTCTTTATCAGATGACTTAGTCATCGCTTACCCCCAGTATTAGCAGTAACTACCCTCAAAAAGTATATTGCTACTAGGCAAGCGGGTCAAGTTTAAGAGTGAAGTTCTCAGCCGAATCTCATATTGGTGCTCCGGCCTACTTTACAGACAAGGGCTCCATACTCTAAAAGAACATTGATATTATCATCGCCAGATGGGTGAGAGTAGGACCTTACACTGGGAGTGGGGACAGTATGGAGTTAAAAAGGGGGCTGAAGCCTACCAACCCCCTTTTTACTTTAAGAGCCGGAACGATTGGCAAGAG
>JADFGB010000077.1 GCA_022567875.1 Bacteroidota bacterium
CGATTAGTAAAATATTATTATCTTGGTTGCTTACGCTTCCAATTGCAGCAGTAATAAGCGCATTATTATTTAAAATATTATTATTTAAACGGTTCTTTTGCTTTTAGTGATACAATGAGAAATATATTTATTTCAACACCCAGAATTTTACCTTATACACCAACAAACATTTCTCTATTAACATTATCCCCAACAATAGTGAATATATCATGGGCAGATAGTTCTGTCGGAATATTGTTTTATGAAGTCTGGAGGAAAGATGGGTTTGCAGGTTCTTGGAATGATATCTTTGGTCCATTGCCCTCTACTACGATTAATGTAAACGACGTAAATCTAATTCCTGGTGCTGTTTATTTATACAAAGTCAGAAGTAAAAATAATTTTGGTTTTTCTGAATTTAGCAAATCGGTTAATACTGCGGGCGTAGGTAGTTCAGGCTCGTTTGCTGCACCAACTAATTTAGTGGCGTTGCAATTAACGAGTTCACCATTTTCGGTTAAACTGGATTGGGTAGATAATATACCCGACGAAAACTTTTTTAAGATTGAAAGGAATGATAATTTATCGGCATTTTCTGAATTTTATACAATAGGAATAGTAACAAATAATACAATAACCTATGTGGATAATTCTTCGGGGTTTTTTGTAGGTAGAACCTACAAATACAGAATTAAAGCATTTTCAAACACGGATTCTTCCTGGTCTAACGAAGCATCGATTACTTTGAATTAGGTGAATAATAAGGGATTTAATTAGTCTGGGGTTTAATACTTTTTATTTCTCAGTGTCTTATGTCTTTCATTTTAATTTTTCTCCCCCTTTTTTCTAAAATCCGGCTTATAATAAATACGATAGAAAAAAAACTCAGCAAAGGTAAGTAACGTTAATGAAAAAGTATCTCTGTCAAAAAACTTTCCAAACCCTTCTGGTTCCATAATCCATTTAGAAACCACTGAAGTAAGTGACCAACCAATTGCAAAAAGAATAATTATCAAAGTTATATTCAAAAAAGCTGTTGTTAAAGATTCATTTTTTAATTTCTTAATGAAAATTAAAACAACAAAAATAAAGTGAGCTATAAATATGAAAATAATTATCATATCTTTATTTAATTAAGTTCTCTTATTGATAACCACCATTCCAATAATTCCGCCAATTATTCCGAAAACTGAATCAATAATTATATTGCTGAATGTAATTGCAATTGTATAAAGAAGTGAGAATCCATTTGTGACTATATCGCTTGACATTTTGTTCAATAACCCCATAGTCTGGTCTAATAAATTTCCCAAATCTAATGAACGCATAGCCGCTTCTGTTTGGGGCAGTGTTGCAACAAAATCATTATTGTGTGTAATAAATGTTATCAGAATTTCAAAAGTTGACGAGAATAGTGCGGCAACAACTCCGGTTAAAAGCCCGTAAACTACTGCAGGTTTTATTGTTATTGGCAGATTTATATTATCTACTTTTAGATTTAAATATAATGCAGCAAAAGAAGCTGCAGGAATAATTAAGCAACAACTGAAACTTTTAATGTAAGGAACCGTTGTTAAAACCGCAGCGCCAAAGCCGCAAACGAGTATAGGCAAGTATTTATTTGAATTCATTAAATCAAGATTTTAGTTTTATTAAAAAGAAAATGGTTCTCTACGGCAGATAAGAAAAAAACAAATACCGTTAACCCGAAAATTAATCCAGTAAGGAAAGCACTGATTTTTAAATACGGAACAATATGCATTGATTGAAATAGAACATCGATTAATAAAATTATTGCTCCAATATATAAGAATTTTATATCGATATGTTTCTGTTTAACATAGAATATAGATAAAGCCGAAAAAATTAGAACACCTAAGTATATACCCGAGCATCTTGCACAAACGTGTGCATGAGAACCCAATAATGAAAATGATTTATAATCTAATTGATGGCAAACACCTGAATAGAATTTATGAAGCACTGGGTATAAAATTATTGTAGAATTAGAATTACTAAAAATAATTGGTGTTGCAAAACCAAATACCCATAAAAGAATTATTAAGAAGAACGATATTCTTAATAAAAATACAGACGAATTAATTTTATAGATATTATTTTGCAATGTAAATATTTAATTATCAGTAAATACAGAAATCTCTTCTTCAGTTAGAACATACAATTTATTGTTAAAAATTACCGCAGCTTTTATTGGGTAATTAAGAGCACAGCCAAATAAAAATAATTTGGATAAAAAAGAATCTGGTGTGTTTAAATTCAATAAATATATTTCATCTTTAGAATTTAACAACAAATTATCATTATAAATCCGAATGTTTGTAAAGTCATTATCTAATTTTCTAATATTATTTCCGTTTCCGAATTGATCGAATCTTATAAGCTTTTTTCCGTCCAAAACATACACATCGTTATTTTTAGAAATTGCTAATTTTGTAGGATTTTTTAATGCGAATATTCCATAATTATAGCCTCCAAAATTTGAAATAAACCTTCCGAATATGTTAAATTTTATGACTCTTATGTTTTCAGAATCAAGTACGTAAAGTTCCCCAAGACTTGAAGTGGCAGCGCTAAGCGGATAACCGAAACTATCTTCATCATTTCCTTTGTTTCTCGTTGTTAGTTCTGAGATAAAATTTAAGTCGTTATCAAGTCGTTGAATGCGGTGATTATTCTTATCAGTAACATATACATTTAAAGAAGTAGCAAATAGATCAATTGGTTGGTCGAATGCCGATGCTGCCCATCCGAAACCACCGGTGTGATTTAGTTCGTTGCCCAATGTATCAAGTGCAAATATTTCATTGGTCTCTGAATCCACAACATAAATTATTCCTTTAGAATTTATACTGAATGTTTCCGCATTTTGGAAATTACCGAATGAAGTAAGCATATTAAAGTTTTGAGGGAAAATATTGTTAAAGGGGAATAACAATATTATTAATATAAGTGCTGTAAATATTTTGAAGATGAATGTTTTCAAATTTGTTAACAGAAAATTTTAAAAAGTAAAAGTAAAATAATAATAAAAAGTTTTCTATTCATAACATCACTAAGCAATTTATTATAAATGCAGAGCGATTTTCTGAATCGCTCATTGAGCGAAACGGCCCGTCTGACACCGAGGCAGGCATTTCACTCTACAAAAAGGTGCTGTTGCCACAGCGATATTATTTGTATTTTTGTGGAGATGAAAAATAGATGTCTTTAAATATATTACTACCGAAGTTACTACCGCAAATAGTAGCAATATATTGGTGACGTTCTAAATGGTTGTTAAACAGCAACTTAAAACAAATTGTCCCGTGGTGTAATTGG
The DNA here is from genome assembly GCA_022567875.1 of Bacteroidota bacterium. Taxonomy (GTDB): domain Bacteria; phylum Bacteroidota; class Ignavibacteria; order Ignavibacteriales; family Ignavibacteriaceae. The sequence continues at coordinate 3,319 of JADFGB010000077.1, forward strand.
CAACACGTTGCACTCTGGATGCGAAGAGTTCAGGTTCGAGCCCTGACGGGACAACAAAAGGAAAGTAGAAAAATATTTCCATTAGGCTTGCCTGCGGCAGGCAGGGAATAAATGTTTGTAATATTAAATAGCCTCTGATGTTACCTGATTTAATTCTAAAATAGATTTATCAAATCGTACATTTGATATGTTAAGTATCGGAAGATTTTAACAGACAGGAAAGACAGAGAGGAAAAAATTTGTTTAGGAATAAAATTCCACTTGCGAAGTATATACTAATTTAATTATATTCTTTATTATAATAATATTTATACAAAAGGATACAGCATTCTATAGCCTAAAACCACATCCAAGAGATTTTATGAAAGTAATATTACGTTTTATAACAATATCTTTTTTTATACTTTTTTCTTCCTGTTCCGAGCATATAGTTGAGAGCACACCGAGTATAAACCAAAACTTAAACGCTGAAATAGTTTTAGCAAAATTTTCTGAAATACAAAGTAAAGTATTCAATAAATCTTGTGCACTGAGCGGTTGTCACGTTACGGGTGTTCAATCACCGGACCTTTCAGGAAACGCGTATAATGTAATTGTAAGCAAAGCAAGTACGCAAGGACTGAATTATATTGAACCAGGAAATCCAAGTCAAAGTTATTTATACTTAAAATTAATAGGCGCAAACAATATTTCCGGATCACGAATGCCCAGAAATGCGCCGCCTCTTGGGCAATCTGTAATTGATTCGATCAGTGCTTGGATTATGAATGGTGCTTTAAATAATTAATTAATTTTCAATTTTAAGAATTATGAAGAAAAAATATATATTAATTCTAATTCTTTTAATCAGCTCAAGTATATATGCTGATGAATGGCACATTAAAAAAGATGCTGATAATCTTGTACAGTTTACTTCCTCAACAATTATATTGGACTTTGACGGTACTACTAACAACATTGACGGTTATATTTACTGGGAAGGGAAAGAAATATTCAGCGGAAAAAATGAAATTTATTTTGAAGTTGATTTGAATACAGTTAAAACCGGAAACGGGAAAAGGGATAGAGATATGCGTGAAGATGTACTTGAAACCGAAAAGTGGCCCATTACCTATTTCAAAGGCAGCTTCATCAAAGTTGAAAAAAAAGGTAACCAAAATATTTATTCGGTAAAAATATTAGGCAAAATGTTTGTTCACGGGGTTGAAAAGGAAATTGAAATTCCCGGGAAAATAAAAATAGAGAATGGAGTAATGGACGTAGAAAGTAAATTTTCGATATATTTAAACGATTTCAATATAGAAGCGCCGAGTTTAATAGCATTTATAAAAGTAGCACAAGAGATAAAATTAAAATTGAATTTTAAATTAGAACAAACTAGGGAGAATGATAATTGAAATTATTTATAATAAAGATAGTTTTTAATAGGTAAAATTTAAAGGCGTTAAGAAGAATTTAAAATGAATATTCAAATCTTCGGCACAAAGAAATGTAAGGAAACCCAAAAAACAGAGAGATTTTTTAAGGAAAGAAGAATTCAGTTTCATTTTAGAGATTTGAATATTATCAGCCTAATTTCAGGGTCTTCCTTGACTCTCACCACCTTGTTTTTGATGAATCAAGGCTAATTTGGGTGTTGCTTTCTTAATCTCTTTCTTAACCTCTTGTTCCATACTTTTTTCCTTCATATCTTCTTTATAAAATGTTTCGTTACAATCCTTACACTTACAATAATCTGAGTGTACTGCCAACCCTTTCTTTTTCTTATTTTTACGCGACAATTAGTGCCTCCTGTTGTTTGAGATATTGTATATAAGCTACTGACGGAACCTCTACCTTGCTGTGCATTGGGTAGTAGGGTTTTGCCTTAACCTTAGCCTTATCAAAACTAACACCATACTTAGCTGTTAGTTGACCTGTTTCATCAACAACCCCAATTTCCATAGCCTTCTTGTACAAAACAGTGTTAGTATGGCTATTTTGTGTTACACCCATTGGAACTAATAGGGCATAAATACTTTTTAGGTTTGCCTCCTTCTTGTAATCAAGTAGTTGCATCATTGTAATGCCATCATTGTAGTAACTACCACCAGCAGAGCTTTTGTAGTACTTGTTGAAAGCCCACCCACCATTATGTACAACATTCATAATGCCATCAATGAAGATAGCTTCTGTGTACTCACCTTTGCAATAATTCTTAGCGAGTTGTGCTATCTTTGCCCACTTAGGCCCACCATATGAGGAAGTTACCCATTCAAGGTTAAACAATTCCTCAAGGGCTTCCATGATTACCCCTTCACCGGATACTTTTGACAGGTCATATATAGCTGACCACATATACTGACGATTTGAAAGATCACCGTTGATATTACTAGCAACTAGAATAGTTTGTGCCATTTCACCAAGAGTTGTAATATCTCCGTGTGTTTTAGTCAGTGTGTGCCTAGCCTCACCAGCACAGCTTATCAACAAGTAGTTAAGCATACGTTTAGCAAGCATTTTCTTGTGAGCATCAAGTAATTTCTTATCTTCGTGAGCTATAAGAATGTAGAATTTACCAATGTCCTTGAGAATTTCTTTTGGCCCCAATACATTTATGTAGTTAACTTTCACAGAATGATGACCTACGAGCGTGTTGTACCATAGATCATTCTTCTTGGTAGCTAGAGAAGGGTCAGGCTTATTCAAATTAGGTATTATTTCTGTACATGCACAACAATTACAAGAGTTCCCGCCAGTCTCTTTACATTCTTCTTCGGAAGTATGCC
>JADFGB010000078.1 GCA_022567875.1 Bacteroidota bacterium
GCGTGAGGCGCAGGCATGGCAAGCAGCATAGTACGGGTGTTCTACACGATCAAGCTGTGATATGATATTTCTTGGTATGGATGTTTCATTCAGCATGGCGAAAACCACCGCAACGGTTGTCGAGGATTCCCATAGGGCTTCAGGTACGAGATCTCCTATGAGACCCGCCTACTCAACTGACTTAGTCGATTTGTATCATGGCGACTGCTTCGACTGGTTGAGGCAGCGAGAGCCGGAGTCAATCCACGGGGTCGTGACGGACCCTCCCTACGGTCTTATCGAGTACGAGAAATCCCACCTGGAGAAACGGCGTAGAGGGCAGGGTGGCGTATGGCGGATACCGCCAAGACTGGGCGGGTACGAACGCTCGCCTCTGCCGAGGTTTACGGTCCAGACGCCGCAAGAGTTGGCGATGATGACGGCATTCTTTGAAGAGTGGACAGCGTTGTTGATAAAGAAAATCGTTATGATTTAAAAATATTTTTAACACACCAGCCGAGACAATTTTTAATTGATAAAGCCAAAAAGTATAACTATAATCTTTATCTTGCGGGACACACTCATGGCGGGCAGATTATGTTTTTGTTTCCGTTTAAAAATTTATCTCCTACTATGTTAGAGACAAAATACGTAAGAGGGGTTTTCCATTTCGGTAAATTAACGGCAATAGTTACCCGCGGTTTGGGAATGTCGATTGCACCAGTTCGCTACAACTCTACACCCGAAATAACAGTAATTACATTATTAAAATAAACGTAGAGAGATTATGAATAAATTTAAATTATCAGAAATATTTATTTATCCAATTAAATCAATGAGTGGTATTTCAATTAAAACTTCATTAATTACTGACAAAGGTTTGGAATATGACCGAAGATGGCTGCTTGTTGATGAAAACAATATTTTCATTACACAAAGAATACTGCCGGAAATGGCGTTATTATCTACCTCAATTAAAGATGGTATGATTCAAATAAAACATAAAACAAAAAATATTGAACCAATTTCATTCCCTCAAGAAATACATGATGGTGAAGCGGTAAATGTAAAAATCTGGAATGATAACTGCACAGTTTTACATTATGAAAGCACTTTGGATAATTGGTTAAGTAAAACCTTAAATATAAATTGTAAACTTGTCTATATGCCGGATACAACATTTCGACCGATAGACAAATATTATGGGCGTGAAAATGATGTTGTAAGTTTTGCAGACGGTTTCCCTTTTTTGATTATTGGACAGTCATCGCTTGATGATTTGAATCAAAGATTAAAAACATCTGTCCCCATTAATAGATTTCGTCCTAATTTTGTTTTTTCCGGGGGCAAGCCTTTTGAAGAAGATCAATTGAATAAAATAAAAATCGGTGATGTAGTGTTTTTGGTTGTGAAACCTTGTGCAAGATGTGTTATTACAACCACTGAGCAGGAAACATCGGCAAGAAACAAGGAACCACTTTTAACTTTAAGCAGTTACAGAAAGGTTAATAATAAAGTTATGTTCGAACAAAATTTAATTCATCAAAATCTGGGCAAAGTTTCTGTAAGTGATGAAATTATTGTTTTAGAAAGAAAATAATTTTAATATTTTTAAATTTACTTTACAAATAATCAGAATAACTAATTATGAAATTAATAAAAAAATTCATTCCCCTGTTTATCATTCTTTTTATTTTATCACTTACAATAAATGCTCAAACTGTAAAATTAAAATTCATAGAAACAACAGATGTGCACGGTAGTATTTTTCCTTATGATTTTAAAAAAGATAAGCAGACAAGTACTTCTCTTTCCCAAGTATATACTTACATAAAACAGGAAAGAGAAAAAAAAGATCAATTTGTAATTTTATTAGATGCCGGAGATATTCTGCAGGGACAGCCCGTTGTTTATTATTACAATTTTGAAAGAACAAATGAAAAACATATTGTTGCTCAAGTTATGAATTATATGAAGTACGATGCCGGTACTATAGGAAACCATGATATTGAACCGGGGCATAATGTTTACGATAAAATAAAAAAAGAATTTAATTTCCCCTGGCTTGCCGCCAATGCAGTAAATGTAAAAACCGGAAAACCATATTTTCCCCCTTATAAAATTCTTAAAAAAGGCGGAATTAAAATAGCTGTTTTGGGTTTAATAACCCCCGGTATTCCTATGTGGCTTCCAAAAAATATTTGGAGCAATATAGATTTTAAGGATATGATAAAGACCGCAAAAAAGTGGGTTAAAATTATTAAAGAAAAAGAAAAACCTGATTTACTAATCGGACTTTTTCACTCCGGAATTGATTACACATACGAAAACCAGAATGTAGCCACATACAGAAATGAAAATGCTTCAGAGCTTGTAGCTAAACAAGTTCCCGCATTTGATGTTGTGTTTGTGGGTCATGATCATCAAGGATGGAATTACAAATTAAAAAATGATTTTGGTAAAGATGTATTAATCCTTGGAGGAATAAACGCTGCACGCACTGTTGCTGTGGCAAACATTTCTATTTCTTTAAAAGATAAAAACAAAAAAATTATAACAGGTGAGTTAATCGATATTAAAAAATATAAACCTGATAGTGCTTTTGTAAAACATTTTAAGAAAAATTTTTCAGATGTTAAAAAATACACTGGTAAAAAAATAGGAACATTTACAAAAACTATTACAACAAGAGATTCATTCTTTGGAAATTCTTCCTTTGTTGACCTCGTACAAAAAATACAATTAGAAATAACAGGTGCTGATATCTCTTTTGCTTCTCCGTTGTCATTTAATGCTGAAATAAAAAAAGGTGACGTGTTTGTAAGAGACATGTTTAATCTTTATAAATATGAAAACCTGCTGTATACTATAAAGATGACCGGAAAAGAGATTAAAAACTATTTAGAATATTCTTACGACAAATGGTTTAATCAAATGAAGGATGAGAATGACCACCTGTTAAAATTTAAATTTGACGATAAAGGACAAATCATTTATTCACATAATCATCCATCTTTATATAATAGTTATTATAATTTTTCATCTGCAGCTGGTATTATATATACTGTTGATGTTAGGAAACCTGTTGGTGAAAGAATTTTTATAAAATCATTTTCTGATGGAGGAGTGTTTAAATTAGATAAAGAATACAAAGTTGCCGTTAATTCATACCGAGGTAATGGTGGGGGAGGTCATCTTGTTTACGGTGCACAAATACCAAAAAATAAATTATCTAATAGAATTATCTCTTCCACTGATAAAGACCTGCGTTACTATATAATGAAATGGATAGAAAAGGAAAAAATTATTACTCCGGAAAAAAGCGGTAATTGGAAAATTATTCCTAAGAATTGGGCAAAGAAAGGAAGTAAAAAGGATTATAAATTACTTTTCGAAAAATAGTATCTCTATAAAGTTAAAACTAAATATGTTTAAATTAGTTTTTAAATAATAAATTATTGGATAGAGTACAAAATGAACACAACTCTTAGCACATATTTTTTTAACGAAGCAAACAGATATATTCCCGGTGGCGTTAACTCTCCGGCTAGATCATTTAAAGCGGTTGCTGGCAACCCCGTTTTTATTGAAAGAGGAGAGGGTTCTAAAATTTATGATGTTGATAAAAATGAGTATATAGATTACATAGGAAGCTGGGGACCTCACCTTTTTGGACATAATCCACAATTTATTAAAGAAGCTCTTTTTGATGCTGTGGAAAACGGTGTTAGTTTTGGTGCACCTACAGAAATTGAAGTGAAAATGGCTAAACTTATCATTGATATGGTGCCTTCTATCGATATGGTAAGAATGGTTAACAGCGGAACAGAAGCAACTATGAGCGCAATTAGATTAGCCAGGGGATATACAAAAAGGGATAAAATAATAAAATTTGAGGGTTGCTATCATGGACACGCAGACTATTTTTTAATTAAAGCAGGCTCAGGGGCTTTAACATTGGGTGTACCGACAAGTCTTGGTGTTACAAAAAATATTGTAAAAGACACATTAATTGCTGAATATAATAATTTTAATTCCGTAAAAAATTTGATCTTAAAAAACAAGAAACAAATTGCAGCCATTATTATTGAGCCTATTGCAGGCAATATGGGAGTTGTTCCAGCAGATAAAACTTTTATTAAGGGTTTAAGAGATCTTTGCAATGAGGAAGATATTGTTTTAATCTTTGATGAAGTGATGAGTGGGTTTAGAGTTGCTGCCGGAGGTGCTCAAGAGTTATTGGGCATAAAGCCCGATCTTACAACTTTAGGAAAGATAATCGGTGGTGGTTTACCTGTTGGTGCCTTTGGGGGCAAACAAGAAATTATGGAGATGATAGCCCCAATCGGTCCTGTTTATCAGGCAGGTACTTTAAGCGGAAATCCGCTGGCAATGTCCGCTGGTTATGCTGTATTAAATTACATCAAAAATAACCCTGATCTTTATTCTGCTTTAGAAGATCTGTCATCTTATTTAGCAAATGGATTTAAAGAAAATGTTAAACGGGTAAAAAAGAATTTTGCCTTCAATAGAGTGGGTTCTATGATGTGCATGTTTTTTACCGAAGGAAAAGTTACAAATTTTAAGACAGCCGTAAAATCAGATACACTCGTTTATGGAAGATATTTTCACGAAATGTTAAATAAAGGTATATATTTTGCTCCTTCACAGTTTGAAGCAATTTTTGTTTCTGCTGCACATACAAAAGAAGATCTTGATAAAACTATTGAGACGCATGCAGAAGCCTTGTCAGCAATATATAAATAATGTGAGCTTTTTTTTAATCTCAATTTTTATGTGTCTTCATTATTAGAGTTGTTTTCTTCTTCATCTTTTATAACCTTTGCAATATCCGCGATTGAGTCGCCTTCATTAAGTCTTATAACTCTCACTCCCTGAGTGTTTCTTCCCATAACCCTAATATTTTTTATTCCTTGTTTTATAACCATTCCCCGAGTGGTAATAATAACTAATTCATCTCCATCTACAACTTCCATCATTGAAATTAATTTACCTACTTTTTCAGTTGTTTTAACAGTGATTACACCTTTGCCACCTCTGTGTGTTGTTCTGTAATCATTTATATCCGACCTCTTTCCGTATCCTTTTTCTGTAACCACCAATATAGTTGCCTGTCTTTTCATTACAACTAAACCAACAACTATATCATCTTTACCTAACCTAACACCTCTCACACCTGTTGCCGTTCTTCCTATAGGACGAACATCTTTTTCATTAAATCGAATAGCATACCCATTTCTAGTACCTAAAACAATATCATTATTACCGTCCGTTAGTTTGACGGATATTAGTTTATCACCTTCAACTATTTTTATTGCGTTGATGCCTCCCTTGCGAACATTACCATAAGCAGACAGTATTGTTTTCTTTATTGTTCCTTTTAATGTTGCCATTATTAAATTTTGTTCATCTGTAAATTCTTTTACAGCAACAAAAGCTGTTATATTTTCTTCTTTGTCTTTTTGAATTAAATTTTGGATTGCTCTGCCTCTTGCTGTTCTTCCTGCTTCAGGTACTTCGTGTACTTTTAACCAATAGCATTTTCCTCTATCAGTAAAAATAAGTATGTAATGGTGAGTAGATGCAACAAACATATGTTCTATAAAATCTTCGTTTTTAGTTCCTGCGCCTGTTACACCTTTGCCACCTCTACCTTGTTTTCTGTATCCACTTACTGGAAATCTTTTTATAAAACCGCTGTGAGAAATTGTTACAACAACATCCTCTTCGGCTATCATATCTTCAAGAGAAAATTCTTCATAGTTTTTAACAACTTCTGTTCTTCTTTCATCCCCATATTTCTCTTTCACTTCTTTCAATTCTTCCGTTATAATCAGATATCTTCTTTCTTCGTTTGAAAGAATTCCTTTTAAATTTTCAATCAGTTTTTTAATCTCTTTGTATTCGTTTTCAATTTTTTCTCTTTCAAGTCCGGTAAGTCTCTGCAGCCTCATTTCCAAAATTGCTTTGGCTTGAATTTCACTTAATTTAAATTTATTCACCAAGTTGGTTTTAGCAGTTTCGGCATCCTTAGATTTTTTAATTGTAGCTATTACTTCATCAATGTTATCAAGAGCAATATAA
>JADFGB010000079.1 GCA_022567875.1 Bacteroidota bacterium
TATTTTGTTAATCTTTAAATAAAAATATTTAATTATTTTTTTCAATAAAAAGAGTTTGTGTTGGATAAGCAAATTCAATTCCTTTCTTTTCAAATTCTTCAAATACCTTCAGGTTTATAGATTGTTGAACGTCCATATATTTTACATATTCTGAACTTTCAACATAATAAACAAATTCAAAATTAAGACTTGAATCACCGTACGAAGCAAAATGTCCCCTGTCATAGGTTCCCAATTCCTGTTCATCAATTATTTTTTTAACTATTCCCGGTATTTCTTTTAAAATTTCTGCTTTTGTTTGATATACAACTCCTAAATTAAAAGCAATTCTTCTTTTAGCCATTTTTTTAAAGTTTTGAATTCGCGAATCCGTTAGATCAGTATTGCGGAAAACTAACAGCTCCCCCCCCAAAGATCTTACTTTTGTTGTTTTAATACCAATATATTCTACTATACCTCTTTTATCACCCACCACAATATAATCCCCTATTTCAAAAGGGCGGTCAAAAAAGATTACGAAATAACTAAACAAATCTCCGAGCACAGACTGTGCGGCAAGAGCAATAGCAATTCCGCCTATACCAAGTCCGGCAACTACGGTTGTAATTTCAACTCCCAGATTATCAAGTAAAAACAATAAACCGATTGACCAAATTAAAAAAATTGCTATTGATGTTATTCCCTTAAGCTGCTTTATTCTTTCAACGGCAAACTCTCTTTTTGTCATATAAATATTAAGCGCATACTTAAGTACAGATACAATAACTTTTATAATAATAAAGGTTAGAATAAAAGCCGTTACCATTTTTATGGCATTTGATATTTTGGGGTTTAGAACTAATGTGTTTACCGCAAGAAGAAACGTACCGAAGTAAATTATCGGCATCAAAGATCTTTCAATCTCTTTGACTAAAAAATCATCAAAATCCGTTTTGGTTTTTTCCGACCACTTTTTTAATCTGGATAATATTACTTTTTTAAATATCGTTATAATTATTAATCCGGCTAAAAATATGCCTAAGGCTATCAGGTACTTCTCAAGCGTATTGCCCAAAAAAGATTGGTTAAATATTTTATCCATAATTCCTTTCTTATTTAAATTGAATATTTTTTTATTATTTCTTCCGGTACTCTTACAGGTCTGCCGCTTTTAAGTGATATCATTGTGTAGGTTAAATAACCCAGAGCAGCTATTTTGTTGTTCTCTTTTTTTACAATCCAAAAGTTAACCTTACATTGTGCGCCTTTAACCGAGTCCATCTGCGTACGTACAAGAATTTTATCATTAAGATTTAGAGCGCGTTTATATTCTATATAAGTTATGCTTACTATCCAATTATATCCGAGCTCCTCAAAATTCTTCATCGACATTTTATATTCATTTATCATTTGGTCATATCTTGCAGCGAGTACATAATCTATATACTTTGTGTTATGCACGTGATTATTGAGGTCAATATCGTCGGGGCGTATTGCTATTTCCGATTCAAAAATGGAATTCATTTTACATGTTAATTTTATTGGGAGTAAATATAATAAATCTTTTGTAGAGCGAAACAGAGTTTCGCTTTACAACAACTTGTTTTTATCAAAAACAAGCTTCCCCTTCAAACCAAGACCAACATTAATTGTATCTCCGTTAATAAAATTACCTGCCAATAATTCCTGGGATAAAGGATTTATCAAATATTTTTGAATTGTTCTTTTCAAAGGTCTTACTCCGAACGTTACATCGTAGCCTAACTTAGCAAGCCAATCTTTAGCTTCTTCGTTTACATTAAGTTTAATGTCCTTTTCATCCAACATTTTTTGTAAATCACTTAATTGAATATCAACTATCAGCTTTATTTCATCCTTTGTCAAAGGTTTGAAAAGTACAATTTCATCAACTCTATTTAAAAATTCAGGACGTATGGTTTTTCTTAAAAGATTGTTAAGATCTTCCCTTAATTCACCTAAAACATCTTCAAATTTATCTTCAGCAACAGTTTGCAGTTTTTCCTGAATTAAATTTGAACCGAGATTTGAAGTCATTATAATTATCGTGTTTTTAAAGTTTACTGTCCTGCCTTGGTTATCAGTCAGTCTTCCATCGTCTAAAACCTGAAGCAGAATATTAAACACATCGGAGTGTGCTTTTTCTATTTCATCCAATAAAATCACGGAGTATGGACGCCTTCTTACAGCTTCGGTTAACTGCCCGCCTTCTTCATAACCGACGTAACCGGGTGGTGCACCAATGAGTCTTGAAACAGAAAATTTTTCCATATATTCCGACATATCAATTCTTATCATCGAGTGTTCGTCATCGAATAAAAACTCGGCGAGCGCTCTTGCAATCTCCGTTTTACCAACGCCTGTAGTACCTAAAAATATAAATGAGCCGATAGGTCTGCTTGCGTCCTGCAGTCCGGTTCTCGATCTTCTAATTGCATTGGCAACCGCAGAGACCGCATCGTCCTGTCCAATTATTCTTTTATGAAGCTCGTCTTCCAATCTAAGCAACTTTGCTTTTTCACTTTCAAGCATTTTGTTTACAGGGATCCCTGTCCATTTTGCTACTACTTCCGCAATATCCTCAGCATCTACTTCTTCTTTAAGCATCTTTTTGTCTTTCTGTATTTCAGTAAGGCTTTCGGTTTTCTCTTTTAGTTTCTTTTCAAGTTCCTTTATTTTTCCGTACCTGATCTCAGCGACTTTTCCCAAATTTCCTTCTCTTTCAAATTTATCCGCCTCGGTTTTTGCGTTTTCAATTTCGCTTTTCATTTTTCTAATATTCTGAATTTTTTCCTTCTCCAGGGTCCAGTGGATTTTCAGTACGTTCCTTTTCTCAATGTATTGGCTCAATTCTTTCAATAAATCTTTAAGTCTTTTTGCAGATGCTTCATCCTTTTCTCTTTTCAATGCTTCGCGTTCAATTTCCAACTTTTGGATCAATCTTTCCATATTATCCAACTCTTCCGGCATTGAATCTATTTCAATTCTTAATTTGGAAGCCGCTTCATCAACAAGATCAATTGCTTTGTCCGGTAAAAATCTATCGGCTATATACCTTTGAGAAAGATGTGCAGCTGCAATGATTGCAGAGTCAGTAATTCTAACACCGTGATGAACCTCGTATCTTTCCTTTAACCCTCTTAAAATAGAAATAGTGTCTTCTTCCGATGGTTCGCTGATAAGCACCGGTTGAAACCGTCTTTCCAATGCTGCATCTTTTTCAATGTGTTTTTTGTATTCATCAAGTGTTGTTGCGCCTATTGCATGCAGCTCTCCCCTTGCAAGCGCTGGTTTTAAAATATTTGCTGCATCCATTGAACCAGCAACAGCCCCGGTACCTATCAAGGTGTGAAGCTCATCAATAAATAATATTATTTCTCCGTTTGAAGATTGTACCTCTTTTATAACAGCTTTCATTCTTTCTTCAAACTGTCCCCTGAACTGTGTGCCCGCAACAAGAGCACCCATATCCAAAGACACAATTTGTTTTGTTTTTAAGTTTTCAGGAACATCTCCGGATACTATTCTATGAGCAATGCCTTCCGCAATAGCCGTTTTACCAACACCTGGTTCACCTATTAAAACAGGATTATTTTTTGTTCTTCTTGAAAGAACCTGAAATACGCGTCTGATCTCTTCATCTCTGCCGATAACAGGGTCTAACTTTCCGCTAAGTACGGCATCGTTTAGATTTCGTCCGTATTTTTCTAATGCTTTGTAAGTATCCTCAGGATTTTGAGATGTTACTCTTTGATTTCCTCTTACATCTTTTAATGCACTTAAAATTATATCTCTCGAAATACCGTTATCTCTTAATAATTGTCCGGCTTGTCCTCTCTCTGAAGATAGAGCAAGCAAAATGTGTTCGGTTGAAACATATTCATCTTTTAATGTAGTTGTTTCTTCAAAGGCTGCATCAAAAAGTTTTGCTGTTGTCGGTGACATTTGCTGGCTGCCTATACCCGACCCACTAACTTTCTGTAACTTTTCAAGTAATTCATTTATTTTAATTTTAACATTACCTACATTACCACCGGTTTTTTGAAGCAGGGAAAAAGCAATGTTCCCTTTTTCCTGTAACAATGAAGCAAGTAAATGTTCAGGCTCTATAATTTGATTGTTATAGTTCTGTGCAATTTCAATTGCAGATTGAACAATCTCTTGTGCTTTTACAGTTAACCTGTTAAAATTAAATCCCATTTAATTTATCCTTTTATACCTTTTACTTTAATATACCACTCACTTGATTCCACAAGCAATTTGTTTATGTTTTTTACAAGCTGGTGAGGATCAACCAAGTTGCCTTCCAATAATAATGCGGACTCAAACATTTCTTCAACTACATTTGTTATGTATTCATCTTTTGAATTTACTTTAAATGCTTTAAGCAAATTCCTTATTAAAACGTGATCTTTATTTATCTCAAATATTTTCTTTAGATCTCCAACCTCTTGGTTGGTTATTCTTAACATTTTTTGCATTTGCGCAGACATAGCATCATCTGGATTGACCAATAAAGAAGGGCTGTTTGACAGTCTCTTCGATTCCATTACTTCGGTTACTTTATCGCCGAGTATATCTTTTATTCTTGCAAGTAAGCTGTCAAAATGTTTTTCATCATCTTTGTTTAGTTCTTCAAGCTTTTCTTTTTTCTTTTCTACATCTTTAAAATCATTTAACTTTTTTAAGTCTGTGCTGTCAACCGATTTAAATTCAAAGTCTTTATATTTTCTAATAGAATTTATTACAAATTCATCAATCGGATCATACAGATATAAAACCTCAAAGCCCTTGTTTTTAAATATTTCTAAATGAGGATCAACTTCAATAGAATTTCTGCTGTTACCTATCACGTAATAAATTTCTTTTTGTCCTTCTTTCAACCTGCTGACATAAGCTTCAATTGATGTTAACCCCTTTTCATCTTTATCATTTGATGAATTAAATCTTAAAAGTTTTAAATATTTTTCCTGGTTTGTAAAATCAGTATAACCCATTTTGAAAACTCTGTTATGCTCGTTCCAAAACTCAGCATATTCCTCAGGTTTATTCTCTGCTTTTTTAATAAGAAAACTCAAAATCTGTCCGGTTACATTATTTGTTATTTTATTAAAGACAACATTTTCCTGAAGAGTTTCCCTTGAAATATTTAACGGCAGGTCTTCTGATTCGACAACACCTTTAACAAAGCTTAAGTATTCCGGCAGTAATTCTTTGTTTTGATGTTGAATCAAAACCCTTTTAACATAAAGGTCAAGCCCATAATTATCGCGGTTAAATCCAAAAAAGTCAGTGTTCTTTTTGGGTATAAACAGCAGACTGTTATATTGAATTGGTGCATCTACATTATTGTGAATTACTCCCCACGGTTCATCGTTATCATAAGTTAAATATTTATAAAACTCATTGTATTGTTTTGGCTTAACATTGCTTTTACTTTCTCTCCAAACCGCAGCCATTGTATTTGTTTTTTCTTTATCAAAATAGATGGGAAACTGAATAAAGTTAGAGTGTTTCTTTATTACAGATTCGAGCCTGTACTTTTCGGCAAATTCTTTTGCATCATCTTTTAAATGAATTTCAATTGATGTTCCCCTTTTTATTTTTTCATCAATTTCTTTTATTTGATATGTACCTAATCCATTTGATGTCCATTCTACTGGTGCATCTTCTTTTCTGAATGATCTTGTTTTAATTACAACTTCTTCGGCAACCATAAATACAGAATAGAAACCGATACCGAATTTTCCTATTATATTATTTACATTGTTTTTACTTTCAGTTAATTGTTTTAAGAATTCAGCAGAACCAGATTTAGCGATAGTACCTATATTTTTCATGATTTCTTCTTTGTTCATTCCAATACCGGTATCTGATATTGTTAATATGTTTTTCTTTTCATCAAAATTAATTCTTATTTCTAATGGTGCTTTTTTATCAATAAAATCAGTGCCTTTAGTGGATTCAAAGCGAAGTTTATCCAAAGCATCGGAAGCGTTTGAAATTAATTCACGTAAAAATATATCTCTGCTTGTATAAAGTGAATGGACTAAAATATCAAGAAGTTGTTTAACTTATGTTTTAAA
>JADFGB010000080.1 GCA_022567875.1 Bacteroidota bacterium
GAATTAATGCTGCAATTAGGACTCTTTGATAACAAACCACACACACGCGAAATAATCTACAGCTTTATGAGACTCCGTGCATTAAGGGTTGACGTTGATATAAACCTTGCTTTGGGAAATTATTCAATTAACGATGCAGGTAAATATTTAGAATCTATAGTTCCAATGGATAAAGCAACAGCATACGCCGAAGCAATGTTTTTTGCTTTGGGTCCAGGGCAAGCTATTACATATCAAATAGGAAAAATTCAAATATTAAAATTAATTAGCGATGCAAAAGTAAAAATGGGCGATAAATTTAATCTTAAAGATTTTCACGACTATATGATGCTAAACGGAAACGTGCCGATTTCTCTTCAGAGGTGGGAATATCTGGGGATGAATGATGAGATAAAAATATTATGGGATTAAAATAATATTATTCCTAACAAGAGAAACGAAGTACCGGAATTTCATTTTACGTGTTTATAAAGGGGATGCTGTGACAAGCACTGAATGACAAAAGAAGTTTTTGATAATTAAATTTTTGGAGCAATTATGACAGTAAAAAAGTTTTTCCTTTTCTGCATTAGTATTAGTTTTATAAACATATTAATTATTCCTCAAACCAAACAACCACTTACTCTTAAAGAAATTTTTGCTTCCGATGATTTAAGAACGACACCTGTTCAAAACATTGAATGGCAGCCGGACAGTAAGGCATTTACTTTTACAAAAAAAAATAGTGAAACCGGTTTTTCTGATATTTACAAACATGATGTAATATCCGGAATAAATTCAGTTTTAATCAAAGGAGACGAACTAGTTTATAATTCAAAAAGAATAAAGATGAGTAAATACAGTTGGACAAAAGATGGAAATTTTTTGCTTATCGAAGGACCGATAAAATCAATTTGGCGGCACTCAACACAAGCTCCTTTTTACTTATTAAATGTTACAACAAAAAAAATAATTGCATTAGCTAATAACAATAGCCACTTAAGAAATGTTAAACTTTCTCCCAACGGAAAGCTCGTCGGCTTTGTTAGGAACCATAACATATACGTTGTTGACTTATCAACAGGAAAAGAAAAAGCTGTAACAACAAACGGTACAAATAATATTCTAAACGGTGAATTCGACTGGGTTTATGAAGAAGAGTTCGGTTTGGCTGATGCTTGGCGATGGTCACCAGACAGCAAAAAAATAGCCTTCTGGCAGCTCGATCAAACAAGGGTAAAAGAATTTCATTTAATTAACGAGATGTATCCCTACAACAAAGTTTTCAATTTAAAATATCCTAAAGTAGGTGAGCAAAATGCAATCGTTAAAATTGGAGTTGCCGATTTAGATGCAAGCAAAACTAATTGGATTGATATTGGCAGCAATGACGATATTTATATCCCTAGAATTTTCTGGACTAACTCATCTTCAAAACTTGCCGTTTTAAGATTAAACAGACACCAAAATTTTTTGGAATTGCTGATGGCAAATACAAAAAATGGAAAAACAAAAGTAATCATAACGGATTCAGACCCTGCGTGGATTGACGTAAGACACGATGTTTTGTTTTTAAAAAGCAAGGATCAAATAATTTGGTCTTCTGAAAAAAGCGGATTTAAACACGCTTATGTTTACGATTATAACGGAAATCTTCTCAATCAAATTACAAAAGGTAATTGGGAGATAACCGAAGTTGTGAATGTAGATGAAAAAAATAATTGGCTTTACTTTTACGGTAAAAAAGATTCTCCAATTCAGCAAAACCTTTACAGAGCTAAATTGGACGGAACAAAAATGGAAAGCATTTCAAAAAAAAACGGATGGCATAACGGATTTTTCTCACCCAATCATCAATATTTTATTGACTACTATTCAAATGCTTCAACACCTACAAAAACTATATTGAACAATGCAGACGGTTCCATTGTAAGAGTACTAAATGACGGTGAAATACCGGCTTTAAAAAAACATAACATGGTCTATACACAATTTGTAAAATTTAATACTACAGATGGAACCGAATTAAACGGGTATTTTATAAAACCTTATAATTTTAACCCAAATAAGAAATACCCTGTTTTAGTTTACGGTTATGGTGGTCCTGGCTCTCAGGTGGTAGTTGACAGATGGGGTGGTTACAGAACTTACTGGCATCAGTATATGACTGAACAAGGTTACATTATTTTTTGTGTAGATAACCGTGGAACCGGTGGAAGAGGAAAAGTTTTTAAGAATTTATCATACGGGGACTTGAGCAAATGGTCTGTTCACGACCAAATAGAAGGCGCAAAATATCTTGCAAAGCTGCCTTACGTAAATAAAAGACGTATAGGTTTTTGGGGGTGGAGCGGCGGTGGTTATTTAACTATTGCAATGTTAACAAGAGGTGCAGATTATTTTAAGTCTGGTGTTGCCGTAGCTCCTGTAACAGATTTTAAATTGTACGATGCAATCTGGACAGAAAGATATATGGGCTTAGAAAATGAAAATATTGAAGGATATAAAAATGCTAACCTTAATAATACAGCAGACGGTTTAAAAGGTGATTTGCTAATAATTCACGGTTCCGGTGATGACAATGTTCATTATCAAAATTCGTTACAATTTATAAACAGATGTATTTTATTAAACAAAAAGATTGATCTTTTTATTTATCCTAACAGAGCACACAGCATTTCGGGTGGAAATACAAGACTACATTTGTTTACAAAAATTACTGATTATTTTTTGAAGAATTTGTAAAATACATTGTTAATTTTTAAGTTGAAGAATTAAAAAGATTGGGTATGTTTTATAGTTTTTTAATTAAGAAATAAAACTCCGTGAATAGTAGACACAATCACGGAGTTAAAGTTTATCTACGTCTGCCGCCACCTCGTTTATCCCTTTGTGGCCTGGCTTCGTTTACAACTATCATTTTTCCCTTAAGATCGGAAGTATTTAATTCTTTCATAGCAGTCGTTGCTTCAGTATTATTCATCATTTCCAAAAATCCGAATCCTTTAGATTGCTGTGAGAACATATCTCTAATAACTTTACAGTTTTTCACTTTACCGTATTTTGCAAAAGCATCTTCAAGATCTTGATCGCTTACTTCAGGTGAAAGATTTCCAACATAAATATTCATATTAACTCCTTTGGTATATAACATTATTTTTTATAATACTTAACCTAATCGAAGAGAAGACAAAAGCTCAATAATTAGGGGGAAATTATGAGAGGTTTTAATTTAAATTTCTATTACGTAATATTTAAAGATAAACATAATATAATTTATGTTCAATTAGACTAAAAATATTTTCTTTGCAATTTTTATTAACTGTTATATTTATAATTTGTTGGATTGAACCTGCGTTTATTATCACCCTATTTATCGCCTTGACATTATCTAACAAATTGGTAATCTTTTCTTACTTGTTTTTGATTAAATTAACTTTATTCTATTGGATATTAATTAATGTTAAAAAAATACTTACTGATATTTTCAATCTTTTTTATAACCCCTTCCTCAATTAATGCTCAAACTACAATAAGTAAATTCGCAGGTGAATTTCTTGCAATAGGTGTAGGAGGAAGAGCTATGGGGCTTGGTGGGGCTTATACAGCACTTGCAAATGATGTTACGGCAGGTTATTACAATCCCGCAGGACTTATACATTTAAACTACCCACAAATTTCAATTATGCACGACGAACGTTTCGGCAATCTTGTTAATTACGATTACGCAGCAGTTGCTATCCCTTATGGAACGGATATGAGTTTTGGATTAAGCATTATGAGACTTGGTGTAGACGGTATTCCAGATACAAGGAATGCTTTAATAGATGCAAATGGTGACGGTATACTTGACATCACTCAGGACAGGCTTGATTACAACAGGATTACAGAGTTCAGCAACCAGGACTGGGCTATTTATTTATCATTTGCAAAAAGACATACATCAAATTTTTCCTACGGTGCAAGTGTTAAAATAATTAGAAGATCTTTGGCAGAATTCAGTGCAACGGGAATTGGATTTGATATCGGTGCTCAATATTCACCTACTGAAAACATTTTTCTTGGAGCAACTATCCAGGATGTAACAACAACACTTATTGCCTGGAATACAGGTAGGAATGAATTGATTTCTCCAACAGTAAAAATTGGAGGCGGTTACAGATTTGAATTTTTCGGCGGAACACTTACACCGGTTTTGGATATTGACATCAGGTTCGAAGGAAGAAATTTTGCATCAAATTTTAATTTAGGACCTATCAGCGCTGACTTGCACGAAGGTCTTGAATATAATTATAAAAACATTTTTGCAATCAGAGCCGGCTATAATGACATTAAACAATTTACAATAGGCGCAGGAATAAAACTTCCGAAGCTTTCAATTGATTATTCTTTTGCAAGATTTAATGATTCACAAGACGCACGCCTTCCTGATACCCATAGAATTTCACTCACTTTAACATTGGAAGAACTAAAATTTTTAAGAGATGGTATAAAATAATTTAACTCTATGTTATATCTTCAAGTAGAAATATGGGAACCTTTTATTGCAATTTTTCTGATTACTATTTTCCTAATTTGGGAATCATTTACTCCATTCTTTAAACCACCAAAAGAAAGAACAGCACATGGTGTAAAAAATATTATTGTTGCGTCAATCAATGCTTTTGTAATCGTAATTTTATTTTCAGGAATTACATTAATTGTTTCTAATTATACAGAGATAAATAATTTTGGTTTTGTCCATTTGTTTAATTTAAGCGAAATACAATATTCTATCATGGCTTTTATTATTATGGATATGTGGAATTATACATGGCACAGGATAAATCACAAAGTTCCTTTTCTTTGGCGTTTTCACAAAATGCACCACAGCGATCCTAATATGGATGCAACAACATCAGTAAGATTTCACTTTGGGGAAATAATTATTTCATCAACTTTACGATTAGCAGTAATCTTCTTGGTGGGCATTCCAATTTGGGTTTTAATTTTTTACGATACAACTCTTTTAATTTGCACTATCTTCCATCACTCCAACATTCAACTACCTAATAAAGTTGATACGTTTATTCGTACCGTAATTGTATCTCCGAATATGCATAAAGTACACCACTCCAGGATTAAAATTGAAACTGATTCTAACTATTCAAGTTTCTTAACAATCTGGGATAGGATATTCGGCAGCTTCAGATTAAAGGATGATTACAGTGAAATAAATTTTGGGTTGGACAATTATGACAGCGATGAAAAACAGTCTTTAATAGGACTTATAAAAACACCCCTTACAAAATAAAAGAGTAGTGAGCATAATCTTTAAAGACAGAAACCCAATCAGGTATTTGCCAGATTGGGTTTCTTAAAATAAAATCTTTGAGTTTTATTTAAGATTTTTTCAACAGCTTTTCAATTTCAGCTTTAAATACTGATTTTTCATGATAACCTATAAAAGTGTTAACAATATTACCTTCTTGGTCAATAACAAAAGCAGTTGGTATAGCCTGAATATCACCGTAATCACTAACAACTTCCTTAGTTCCGAACAATATGGGATAATTTATTTTATATTCTTTCATAAAAGGAACAACTTCATTTTTTGTACCTGTATCAAGCGATATGCCAAGAATTGTTAAATCATCTTTATATTCTTTTTGAAGTTCAACAAAATCAGGAATTTCTTCTCTACACGGAGGGCACCATGTTGCCCAAAAATCAATGATTACAATTTTTCCTTTATAATCTGATAATTTTACTTTTTTCCCCTCTGTATTTACCAATTCAAAATCGGGAGCTTTAACTGCATCATCTTTAATTTTATTAACTACGGGTTCACTTTTTTTAATTGGTACTGATTCCTTTGCTTTATTCCCACAGACTCACACTACACGCCTGAGATTAACATCCGATACTGAGGCGGGAAACATTGCCGATGCTATCATAGAACGTTATGAATTAGACGCAGATTTGGGGTCTGTCATTGTTCCAATGAATGTGGGGCAGGAAGTGTTTGATTTCATCAATGTAACCGATGCAAGGCAAGGCGATTCAAGGAAGGGTAATGTCAGGTATATCAGACGAGATGTAGAAATCCCCCAACGAAGGGG
>JADFGB010000081.1 GCA_022567875.1 Bacteroidota bacterium
TTTGATGCAGACAAAAACAAACTTCAAATTTCCGTGCACGCAATAGGCAACAAAGCCAATGCATATATTTTAGATGTTTACTCCAAAATAAAAAAAGAAAATCCCGTTTGGGACCGAAGATTCAGAATTGAACACGCACAACATTTGCGAAAAGAGGATATTCCAAGATTTAATGAAATCGGTGTAATTGCTTCTGTCCAACCGGAACACTTGCTTGATGACGGAATTTGGGCTGCTAAAAGAATTGGTAATGAAAGAGCAAAACTGACTCATTTATATAAATCATTAATTGATGCAGGTGCCGTTGTTGCATTCGGTACGGATTGGCCGGTTGTTGACTTAAATCCAATGTTGGGACTTTATGCTGCAGTTACACGCAGAACTTATGACGGAAAAAACCCAAACGGTTGGCTGCCCGAACAAAAGATAACAATTGAGCAAGCTATAAAGTGCTATACAATTAATAGTGCTTATGCTGCATTTCAGGAAAATGTAAAAGGAAGTATTGAGATTGGTAAACTTGCAGATATGGTAGTATTGAGTGATGATATACTTACAATTGATCCCATTAAAATAAAAGATGTTAAAGTTGATATGACAATTTTTGACGGGAAGATTGTTTATACAAGAAATAAATGAATTTCAGAGTTGGATAAATAAAATCTATGAGACTAAACCTTCGACATATTGACTTTTCCGCTGTGGCGGAAAACGTCGGAGGTTTTTCTTGCAATATTTTTAACCTTTTGCTACAGAATAATACATTATAACACAGGGAAATTTTTATTCTGATTTAAAAACCAAGACCATCCATTCATCCATTTGTTTGGAATCAATTAAATTAAATCCCAGTGTATTATATTTATTTACGATATCATCTTTATCTTCTATTAATAACCCTGATAAGATTAACGTTCCGTTTAACTTAATCCTTTTCATAAATTCTTCAGCAATACTTAGCAAAACATTCTTCTGAATGTTGGAAATTATAAGAGGAAAATTCTTTTCGTCTACTTCTGCTATTTCACAATTTCTGATTTCAATTTTACTCTCTACATTATTTAACAGGCAGTTCTCTTTTCCATTTTCATAACACCAATTATCATTATCGATTGCCAATGCCGACTCGGCACCTAATTTTACTGCAGCAATAGAAAGTATACCCGTACCCGAACCCACATCAAGTACCCTGTCTCCTTTCTGTAAATGTTTTTCCAACATAAGAGTTACAAGCCTTGTTGTTGCATGTTCACCCGTACCAAATGACATTTTTGGATCAATTGTTATTACTAATTCATTCCCCTTTTTTTCGTATTCTTTGAATGAAGGTTTGATAACAATTCTATCCGATATTTTTACAACCTTTAAATTCTTTTCCCATTCTTCATTCCAGTTTTTATTTTTAATTATTTTTTCTTTAACTGTAAAATTTTCTACTAAGTCTTCTGTTTTTAGTTTGTTAAGCTGTTTAATAATTAAATTACAGTTTACTTTACTATCATAAGAAGCAAACACATATAAGAAATTATCTTCTTCACTAATTCCTTTAATATCAACCTCCCAAAGAATACTGCTGAGTATTTCAGGGTTGAAAGGTTCAGCTATTATTTTATATCTTCTGAAATATTTTTCCACTTTCATTTATAAGTAACCCAGTTTTTTAAAAAACTGGGTTACTATTTATATCAATAATTAAATTTTAGTGAATAAATAATATTTGTTAAAACATCACCAACCTGCTGAAGTGTTTCCACTCCAATGTTTTCTATTGTGTCTTTATCGGAATGCCAATAATTTCGTCTCTCAACAGGTGTATTTGCACCGATAAGTTCGGAATCAATTATATTGATTGTTCTAATTCCGGCTTGATTCAGTGGTATGTGATCGTCATAAATGGGTTGACTTGTGCTGAAGGTAAATTTATCAGCGCCAATTTCTACGGCTTTGTTCCAAAACATATTAACTATATCAGGTGCATAATCTTTTGAATTACTTTCGATAGGGAATTGTGCTTCTTTATCACCTACCAAATCCAGCAGAACGGCAAATGCAGGATAGGTATCATTTATAATTTTTGTGGAATAATATTTTGAGCCTAAACTGAAATTTGAAAGATCGGATTCCAACCCGTAATCTTCTCCGTCAAACAGAACAAGGTCGATGCCGTAATCAATTTTATTTTCACTTAAGATTCTCGCTAGTTCTAAAATTACACCTACACCGCTTGCACCGTCATTTGCACCTAATACAGGTAGTTTTCTTTTAGCAGGATCTTTAGCGTGTTCCGAACGTGGCCGGGAATCCCAATGCGCGCATATCATTATTCTGTTTTTATTCTTCGGATTAAACTTGGCTATAATATTTGTAAGCTGAAGTTTTTCTCCGTTGTAACCCGTATAAGTAAAAGGTTGTTTTAATACCGTTTGTGTAAATTTACTAAGTGTATTCGTAAGGTAGTTCAATGCTGCAGCGTGTGCCATAGAGTTAGGGTTGCGAGGTCCGAACTTGATTTGTTCTTTTATGTATTGATATGCCTTCTTTGCTTCAAATGTTGGTATTACAAAATTAGTTTGTAATTCATATAGAGGTTTTGATACTTCAACTTTCTTTTCACTACAAGAATTAAATGTTAATACTGCTAATAATAATATTATAGAACTTATTTTTTTTAATAACATTTTTTATACCTATTTATATAAACTTAAAATTGTACAAATAGAATCCTGTATATCCTGGGCAGGCTTAGATTTGCCGACATAATTCTGCATTAAAATAGTAAAAGCAAGTTTATCTCCGTTTGCTGCTGTAACATACCCTGAAATATTACTTACTCCACTTAATGTTCCTGTTTTTGCGTGAACATTTTTATACGCTTGACTAGTTAACATTCTGTCTTCCAAAGTACCATCCGCCCCTGCAATTGGCAATGAATTATAATATAAATTAAATAAATTGCTTTCTTTATTATGCATATATTTTAACAAATCAATTATCAAATCCGCAGTGATTAAATTATAGTGTGATACTCCCGAACCGTCAACTATTCTGTAATATTCCGGGTTGTGTCCAATCAAAGTGATAAGTCTATCTATTACTTTTACTCCGTTTTCAGCAGTTGCGGGAAAGCCATAAAATTTTTCTGCAAGAGCATACAGTATCATTTCAGCACCAAGATTATTGCTTTCTTTGTTCGTTTTTATAATTACAGAATCAAGCCCTCTATTTACTTTTGAAAATATTACTGCATTATTAGGAGTGGAAAGTGTATCTAAATTACCCGAATATTTAATATCCAATTTGTCTAATTTTTCTTTGAAAAGATCAATAAAAAAAAGTTCGGGACGAAATATATTTACTTCAGATGTATCAACATCATCTTTGTACGACTGGAAACCGTTAACTAAAATTTTATTTTTTCTATTTATCCAGTCCCTAGAAACTTTAATTTTTGTTGAGTCACCTTTAATTGAAATAACATCGGTTATTGTTGAATAATATTTTGATTCGGGATAAAAAGTAACTTTTGATTGCTCTTTAATTTTTTGTGGTAATGTAAAAACCTGGATTGAGTTTTCGTTAATATTAAGCGAACTTAAATATGGCGCACTTGTGGAAGGATCATCGTCCCACATCCAACCTTTACCCCAGAACAAAGAGTCCATAGAAGAAACATCTGCAAAAATACTTCCCGTAATTCTTTTCACTTTTAAATTCTTAAGCCCAACTAATAACGAATCTAAATCATCAACTTTAAAAAATGGATCGAACCCCCCTTTAATATAAATATCTCCGTATAGTGTGTTGTTAATTATTTGTCCGGTGTAATAAGCTTTAGTGCTGAATTTGTATTCTTGTCCAAGGAATAAAAGACCTGCTGCTGTAGTAAATAATTTTAAATTTGAAGCCGGGTGAAGCAGATAGGTGTTATTTTTTTTGTAAAGTATTGTTTGAGTCGATAGATCATAAACTTTTACGGCTGCAATAGCTCTATTAAATAAAGTGTCTTTAAGAATCGCATCAATTTGAACTGACAATTTTGTTGTTTTATGCTGAGCATTAGTTAAAGAAATAAAAAGGAGTATATATATAAACAACTTTATCTTCATTACATGTTATCCAAAATATGGTCTTTCTCTAAAAGTTACACCGAGTTCATCTTCAGTAAACTTTCTTGCTTTTTCAATATCAATATTGTCAACTGTTACAATAGTCAAAACTACATTTTTGACAAACTGTTTTACCTTTTCAACAAAGTCTTTCATTTCAAAAAACATTTTTTTATCAATTCCCATAATTTGGGAATACTGCTCAGGGTCGGCGCTGTTTAAACTAACTGAAACTGTATCAATAATTCCTTTCATTTCTGGTGTTATATCTTTTTTGTTTATCACATTTCCATGACCGTCTGTGTTCAGTCTTGTTAATCCGCCATTTTCTTTTACATATTTTGAAATCTCTTTAACGACTTCCCACCTTATTGTAGGTTCGCCGTAACCGCAAAAAACTATTTCATTATAGTTTTTAGGATCACCGATCTCTTGAATATATTTTTCAGCATCGGGCTCTTCGCTTTTTTTCATACTTAAATTATAACCTTTAAGTACCGCTTCATCTTCCCTTTCACAGAAATAACAATTAGCGTTACACCTGTTTGTAATATTAACATACAAATTTCCGTTCAATTGATAAGTGTAACTTACTTTAGGTATCTCACCAATTCCGAAAAACTTAAATGCGTTATACGATGTTACCCGCCCTACATCTTCCAATGATATATTATGAATTTTAGTTATTTGCTCCGCAATTAGTTTTACATTTGCAGGCTCATTCCTTTTTCCTCTATGCGGTACGGGAGTTAAAAAGGGAGAATCCGTTTCAATCATTAATTTATTTAAAGGAATATATTTTACAACTTCTCTTAATTCATCGGCTTTTTTGAATGTAATATTTCCTGTAAAAGATATGTAATGTCCCAAATCGAGTAGTCTTTTTGCTTTTGCTTTATCGCCGGAAAAACAATGAAACTGTGCTTTAAGATTTGTGCCTTTGTAAGATTTTATGATTTCATAAATATCGTCATCGGATTCTCTTGTATGAACTACAATAGGCAGATTTAATTCAATTGCTAATTCTATTTGATCGCGAAAAGCTTCTTTTTGTTTTTCAACCGGTGAAAAGTCATAATAGTAATCCAATCCAATCTCACCAATCGCTCTAATTTTATTGTGAGCTGCAAGTTCTTTTAATTTGTTAATCCAAGATTTATCCCAATTTTCTGAATCGTGGGGATGAACACCGACAGCCCCATAAATAAATTCGTATTTCTCTGTTAAGCCTATCACTTCTTTTGCGGTTGCAATATCGGTTGCGGGAATTAAAATATTATCAATCCCTTCTTCTTTTGCTCTGCTTAAAACTTCGTCTAAGTCATCTTTAAAATTGGGATAAAAAAGGTGAGCGTGAGTATCTATGAACATTTTATGCCTTTACAACTTTTCCGATTAGAATCGGTTTCTCATTTATAGATTTTGCAGTCTCAAATATTTTTGCTTTATCAAATTCATCAGCTACAGTAACAAGTCCAATCCCTAGATTGAAAACTCTCCTCATTTCTTCGTCATCAATATTCCCGGTTTCCTGTATAATTTTAAATATCGGTGGAACAATCCAAGCACTCCAATCAACTTCAAGTTTTAAATCATCCGGTAAAATTCTGTTAGTGTTTGAAACAAGTCCGCCTCCCGTAATGTGTGAAAAACCTTTAATTGAAAAATTATTTTTGAGTAAAATAATTAAACTTAAATACGAGCGGTGAATATTCAGTAATTCCTCGCCTAAACTTTTAGTTAATCCTTCTGGTTTGTCATTAATAGAATATTTGGAGAACAAAACTTTTCTCGCAAGAGAATAGCCGTTTGTGTGCAGTCCCGTTGAAGGGAAACCAATTAAAATGTTTCCTTCACTAATTTCTTTACCGTTTATAACTTGTTCTTTTTCAACAATGCCGACAATTGTACCAGATAAATCATATTCCGTTTCTTTATACAGTCCCGGCATTTCTGCGGTTTCACCCGCAAT
>JADFGB010000082.1 GCA_022567875.1 Bacteroidota bacterium
CGGATTCAAAGAATGATTATCTCGTACTTGAAATGGGAACAAATCATTTCGGTGAAATTGAATATGCATCAAAAATGGCAAAACCTGACTACGCTTTGATAACAAATATCGGCTATTCGCATCTTCAATATTTTAAAAACAAAGAGGGCGTGCTTAAAGAGAAATTATCTTTGTTTAGAGTGACTGATGAAAACGACGGAGTGGTTTTTATTAATAATGATGACGTGCTATTAAAAAAGTCAAAAAAATATTTTAATAATAAAATTACATACGGCTTTAATAAAAATTCTGATTATCAAGCAGGCATCTTAGGACAAACAAAAGACGGAAGAAATATTATTGAAATAAAGTACTTAAATCACTCTTATAAAGTAACGCTTCCGTTTTACGGAATGCATAACACAAATAATTTTTTATCCGCTTCTACAGTTGCATTAAATCTTGGAATTACAAAATCACAATTGGTAAAAGGAATTAAAAAATTTAAAGCCATTGATAAAAGATTTAACATCATAAAAATACACAGCACTATACTTATTGATGACACTTATAACGCAAACCCCGATTCGACAGCTTTTGCGATTAATACTATAAGTGGACTTGGAAAGAATAAATATAAACTTGTCGTATTGGGTGATATGCTTGAACTGGGTTTTGACAGCATAAAATTACATAATAACATAGCGCCGATTTTAATAAAAGCCAAAATAAACGAAGTACTTACAATTGGCAATAAAACAAAATATCTCAACAATGCATTAAAAAACAGTAAAATTATTAACAAACATTTTTCAAAAAGGGATGCACTTCAAGACTATTTATACAAAAAAGATTTTAGTAATTCGGTAATTCTAATTAAAGGCTCAAGGGGAATGAAGATGGAACAGTTTTCAAAAATTATTGAAGAAGGAATAAAATAGTAAATGCTTTACTATCTATTTGATTATATAAATAAAAATTTTAATCCGCCTGGATTTGATATCTTCCGCTATCTTACATTCCGCTCAGCGTTGGCTGCAATTACTGCACTGTTTTTAGCTCTTTATTTAGGACCTAAGATTATTAGAGTTTTAGAAAAACATCAAATAAGTGAAGTTGAAAAAGTTGATGCACCAAAATCACATCGATCAAAAGCCGGTACCCCTACTATGGGTGGACTGATTCTCATTGCTTCTTTAATAATACCTGTGCTTTTATGGAGTGATATTACAAACATTTACATTGTACTTGTTTTGGTGGGGACAGTTTTATTAGGTGGTGTCGGGTTTCTTGATGATTATTTAAAAGTAATTAAAAAACTACCGAACGGGTTAATTGCAAGATATAAATTACTTGGACAAATAATAATAGGATTTGCTGTAGGTGCTGTTATCTATTTCTCCCCTCAGTTTGAAGGAATAAATACTCTAACAACAATTCCGTTTTTGAAAAACGTAAATCTTGACCTTTCATATTTATATATCCCTTCGGTAATCTTTATTGTTACGGCAACTACAAATGCGGTTAACTTAACGGATGGATTGGATGGATTGGCGATCGGTGTTTCTATTATTGTTATGCTTACACTTGCAGTAATAAGCTATGTTAGCGGTAATGCAATTTACGCAAATTATTTAAATATCATTTACCTGCCCGGTTCAGGCGAACTAACAGTTTTTATTGCAGCATTAATTGGTGCTTCACTAGGGTTCCTATGGTTCAATTCGTACCCAGCGTCAATTTTTATGGGTGATACCGGGTCGTTGGCTTTGGGTGGTGCTTTTGGAATTTTGGCGGTGTTAATAAAAAAAGAATTGTTTATCCCAATTTTAGGAGGGGTCTTCTTTTTGGAGACTTTATCAGTAATAATTCAAAGAGTTTATTTTAAATATTCAAAAAAGAAATACGGACAAGGGAGAAGAGTTTTTAAAATGGCCCCTATTCATCATCATTTTGAATTAAAAGGATGGGCCGAACCAAAAATTGTTACACGATTTTACATTGTTGCAATTATTCTTGCAATAATAAGCTTAGCTTCATTTAAGATTAGATGATGAATTTAAAAGGTGAAAAGATATCTGTGATTGGTGCTGTCAGAAGCGGTGTGGCTGCGGCAAAGCTTATAAAAAATCTAGGAGGCAAACCGTTTGTAAGTGATTCAAGTGATTCAGAAAAGTTAAAAAAGTCTATGATGGAATTACAAAAATTAAATATAGAATTTGAGTTTGGTAAGCATTCTGAAAAAGCATACGATTGCAATTTAATGGTTGTAAGTCCGGGTATTCCTACGGATTCTATAATTATAAAAACTGCAAAGATGAAAGGGATACAAATAATAAGTGAAGTTGAATTGGCTTCTCGTTTTTGTGAAGGTAATATAATTGCAATTACGGGTACAAACGGTAAAACCACGACAACTTCATTATGCGGATATTTATTTAATCATTGCGGTGTAAAAATTTACACTGCAGGTAATATTGGAAACCCTTTCTCAGATATAGCCCTTGATGTAAAACCAAATGAATTTGTTTCCCTTGAAGTTTCAAGTTTTCAGTTGGACTATATAGAATCTTTTAAACCCAAAGTATCAATTATTTTAAACATTACACCTGACCATCTAAACAGATATGATTACAAAATAGAAAACTATACCCAATCAAAATTAAGGATATATAAAAACCAAACTAAAGAAGATTATTTGATAATCAATAAAGATGATTTGGGATTACAAAAAAATGTAACGGATCAATTGGGCAGAACATACTATTTTTCATTGAGCCGTGAACTTACAAACGGTTGTTATCTCTCAGGCGAGAATATTTATTATGATGAAAAAGGTGTCCGAAAATTTGAATGCAAAACAGGGGATATACAACTCAGGGGAGAACATAACTGGTCAAACACAATGGCAGTTATTACAGCCGCCAAATTGTTCAATCTTGATAATGAAAAAATAATATCTGCTTTAAGAACATTTAAAGCGGTTGAACATAGATTAGAATTAGTAATGGAAATAAACGGTGTGAAATTTATAAATGATTCCAAAGCCACAAATGTAGACTCGGTTAAGTGTGCGCTAAAAAGTTTTGATGATCCAATCCATTTAATTTTAGGCGGACAGGATAAGGGAAACGATTATAATCAAATTGAAGAATTGGTTAAAAAAAATGTGAAGCAAGTTTATGCAATCGGTTCGTCATCGGAAATAATAAAAGAATTTTTCTCCGGGAAAATAGATGTTGAAATATGTTCATCATTAAAGGGAGCTGTAACAAATGCCTTTGATAATGCTGAAAGAGGTGAAGTGATTTTATTATCTCCGGCTTGTGCAAGTTTTGACATGTTTGAAAATTATGAAGATAGAGGAAATCAGTTTAAAAAAATTGTTGAAAATTTATAAATGAAAACATTAGCTATTACAATATTTTTTCAAACTTTTATATTAGTTATGCTCGGACTGGTAATGGTAATGACAGCAAGCGGCACATACAGCATTCATAAATTTTCAAATGTATTTTATCTGTTTAACTCACACTTCATAAAAGTAGTTATCGGAATTGCAGCATTGATGATATTCTCATTTATACCATATGAAATATATAAAGAATACAGTAAACCGGTTTTAATACTAGTTGCATTATTTCTTGTTTTTATACTTTTATTCGGTAGTAGTGTAAAAGGTGCAGATAGATGGATAAGTATATTCGGTTCAACATTTCAACCTGCAGAAATAGCAAAGCTTGCTTTAATTATTCATTTGGCAAAACTTATAGAAGAAAAAGGAGATTTGATAAAGGATTTCTGGGAGGGCTTCTGTAAACTATTCTATTGGGTTATTCTCATTTCTGTACTAATACTGTTAGAGCCGAACATTAGTAACGGATTACTTTTAATTTTTATTTCTCTTGTCATTCTATTTGTCGGCGGAGCAAAATTTACACATATAATTATAACATCTTTTATTGCTTTCTTAAGTGTGGGAAGTATAGCAATGATTTTTACACACTCTCGAGAAAGAATAATATCATTTATCAGCTCAGTACAAAATGGATCCGTTCTTAATTTTCAAGTTAAACAGGCATTATACGGATTGGGCAGCGGGGGATTAACAGGCGTGGGAATTGGGCACAGCAGGCAAAGCAATTTATTTTTACCGGAATCCTACGGCGATTTTATCTTTGCAATTTTAGGCGAAGAAATGGGATTTATAGGTGTGTTAATTGTTCTCCTTGCATTTTTGTTTCTATTTATTGCCGGTGTTTATATAGCAAAAAAAGCAAATGATAGATTTGGACAATTGTTGGCGTTCGGAATTTCATTTTCAATTTTAACTTATGCTTTAACTAATGCGTCAGTAGCAATTGGGCTGATACCCACTACAGGACTGCCTTTACCTTTTATTAGTTACGGAGGTACATCAATGATACTGATGTGTATATCGGTAGGAATTTTAGTGAACATTGCAGTTTCAAATTCTATTGCAGAAAAAGAAAATTACAAATTTCCAAATTCTGAAACAGATTGGATGGGATAAAAATTTTGAGTCAAAGTTCTAATAAATATAGATTTTTATTTGCCGGTGGAGGCACAGGCGGTCATTTGTTTCCGGCGGTTGCAGTAGCACAGAAAATAATGTCAATTAAACCGGAAGCTGAAATTATGTTTATAGGCACAAAATCTAAAATAGAGGGAAAAATTGTTCCAAAGCTTGGTTTTAATTTTAAGTCAATTTGGGTTAGCGGATTCAGCAGAAAGTTTACGCTTAAGAATATTTTGTTTCCTTTAAAATTATTTGTATCGCTTATACAATCTATAATTATAAATATGAAATTTAAGCCCAAAGTTGCTATAGGATCCGGCGGCTATGTTTCCGGTCCGGCAATTTATGCTTCCGATATTATGGGTGCAAAAATAATTTTATTAGAGCAGAATATTTACCCGGGAGTAACGAATCGTCTGCTTGAAAAATATGCACGGGAAATCCATTTGAGTTTTGAAGAATCAAAAAAATATTTTAAGCAAAATGAAAAATTAAGGTATACCGGCAATCCTGTAAGAGAAAATTTGCAGAGAATTGATAGAAATGAGGCACTGAAAAGTTTTAATCTCTCACCGGGTAAAAAAACACTTTTGGTTTTGGGAGGTAGTTTGGGAGCTGCTTCACTGAATAAAGCTGTATCTGATAATCTAATTAAATTTTATAATAAAGGGATTCAATTAATCTGGCAGACAGGTAAAAACTATATTGATGAGTTTAAAAAATATTCATCAGAAAATTTTAAGATATTATCTTTTGTTGATAATATGAGCCTTGCCTATTCTGCTTGTGATATTGTAGTTTCAAGAGCAGGAGGAATTACTATTGCTGAAATTCTTAAACTTGGTGTACCTGCAATTTTAGTTCCTTCACCAAATGTTGCGGAAAATCATCAATACTTAAACGCAAAATATTTATTTGATAACGGTGCTGTCTTATTAATTGAAGATTCAAAATTAAACAGTGAATTGTGGAACGTTATTGAAACATTAATTTTTGATGACATTAAATTAGATGAATTAAGTTCAAAAGCTTTAACAATGGCAAAACCTGAAGCAGCATCTGTTGTTGCTGAAAGTGCAATAAAATTAGCGGAAGAATAATGGATAAAGGTACCGAAAACATAAAAGTGTTTAAATACAATGTAGGTTTTTATTATCAAGCTACAATAATATATTTTATAGTTTTTGTATTGTATGTAATTATTCGCGGCGAATTTATAGAGGGTTATTTTCGAGTAATAACAGAAGACCCTATAATTCATTTCTTTGCAATTATTGTGCTTGGTTCTGTCATCAGTTTGCTTTTTAACATATTTAAAAATCGTCACTTAGAAATAGGAAGCAATGGAATATTGTTTGTGGACAAATTTAAATCTAGAAAATTTAATACCAATCAAATAATTTCAATTAGAATAACTAATTCAAAAGATAAAAAGAGAAAAGAAGCTTTTAAATTTATAATTATAAAAATAAAAAACAGAAAACGCCCATTGATATTAAGACCACATGATTACGAAAATTCAAAAGAGTTATTGATTGATA